>CAZDYU010000018.1:0-48874 GCA_964509755.1 uncultured Occallatibacter sp.
GTCCTCGTCAGGCGTTGTGATCAATGTCTGGCTTGGCATCCTTTCGTTGAATTCTTCGTAACGAAAGGATAGTGGGTTATCGTTTCGCTAAAAATCCCGAAAAAAATGCTGGAGGGTATAGATTATGGTATAGATTCGAATCCAAATTTTAGCATTATGTTCATTCTATTTAACTTAGCTGTGTATTCGAATCCCCCTCTCCCGCCATACTGTCAAGTAAATTCCTTTAGATTCAACAAATATCTTCAAAATCAACAGATTACAGAGATTCGTCAGAGTCTCTCCTGTCTCTCTAATACCCCGTTTTACCCCCTGTTCACCCCATTTTTCGAGCTAAATCGAGCTAAATCCAAAGGCCGGAATCGAGGCTATCGTCTGGTTCGGCGGTGAGTTGGTTAGAGTGACCCGGAGGGGGTGAACTGGCCGTGAACGACGGTGCAGAACATCTCTCGCAGGATGCAGGGGCAGAGCGAAGGACAACCAAGCTGAAAAGGGCGGCCTGACGAAAGGCAAGAACAACAGCAACAGCAACCGCAAAAGCAAAAACTTTTCCAAAAATGAAAAAGCAAAGACAAAAACACGGATGATCAACGCCACTCAATTCGAAAGCAGCGCCAGCAGCAGCCGGAGCAAGCACGAAGGGGAATCCTCGAATGCTCTATGCGACAGGCTCAACATGACTCGCGACACTAGTCAGAGGCAGCTCCCGACGGATCAAGATTATGCGGTTTCGACCCGCGAATATCAGACTGATCAATCGTCGCTCAAAACTGCCCAGGCTGCTGCTGGCCCTGCTCTCGAACAACGGAAAAAGCAACAACAATAGCAAAAACAACCCCATCGATGTGCAGAGGTTGACAGGATCACTCCATATCAGTGCAATGCGCCACCAGTTCTAGGCAAAAGCCAGCCGCTGTCTAACCCAATCCCTGAAGCGCGGTCTTGGCCTGAGCGGCCGAGGGCGAATTGGGTTCTAGAGAGATGGCCTTCTTGAGATGGGTTACGGCGTCGGCCTTGTCCTTCAATTTGCTGTACACCATTCCCAGGTGATATTGCATGGAAGCGCTATTGGGGTTGGTTTTGACTGCGTCTTCCAGCAGATCGCGGGCAAATCCGTAAGTTCCTTTGTAGTAATAAGCCCAGGCTAGAGTGTCGGCGGAGTTCGGCGAATTCGGCATCGCCCGCCGCGAGGTTTCAGCCAGCGAGAGGGCAACATCGGCGTTGCCGCCATTCTCAAGCATCATGTAGGCAAGATTGTTCGATGCGATGGGCTGCTCGGGATCGATTTGCAGAGCCTTCTGGTAGTAGTCCTGAGCCTTGGCCTTGTCACCGGCTCCTTCTTCCAGCATTCCCAGCAGGGCCAGCGCGCCTGCGTTGGTGGGATGAGCCTGCGACCAGCGCTGCCAGGCGCCTATGGCGTTTCCAGCCTGACCCCGCGCAACCTGAATCTGCGCGTACATGGCGACCGCCTCGCCGTCATTGGGATTCAACTGCATGGCCTGCTGAGCCGTGGCAGCCGCCTGGTCAAAGTTCTTGTTGTCGAACTGGAAAGAGGCCAGAAGATCGAGGAAGCTGCTGTTCCTGGGGTTCTTGGCGATCTGCGCGTTGAGGCGAGCCAAGGCCTGGTCAGGATGCTTCTGTATGATGTCATACCGGACCAGCCCGCGCAGGGCGGCAACCGAGTTGGGATCGTTCTGGAGAGCCTGCTCCAGCAACTGCTGGCTCTCCGGGTAGCGTTTTTGCGAGTAGCGAAGTTCACCCAGCATGAGATAGGCCTGCGCACCGCGGGGAGCAACGCTGATGGCGGTGTTCAGATCGGTCTCAGCCTTGTCCTGTGCGTTGCGGGCCAATTCGACGGAGGCGCGCCACAGATAGCCGCCGGGGAAACGCGGTGCGGAAGCAATGGTTTTCTCCGCAATATCTGCAAGCATGGTCACGTCGCCGCGCTGGCCGGCAATACGCGCCAGTTCCTCCTGCGCCTCGACGCCAGAGGGCTTCAATTGCGCTGCCAAACGGAAGCTGCTTTCAGCCAGGCTGCTGTTGCCTTTGGCCTGAGCAGCCTTGCCCAGCCAGAACTGAATGAATGCATCTCTTGGGGCATCGTTTGCGGCAGTTTGCAGAGCGCTGATGGCGTCGTCGGTTTTGCCGTTGTTGAGCAAGACAATACCGTTAAGCACCGCGACCTGGGGATCCTTGGCGTTCTTCTTCATCAGCCCGTCGATGACGGTCTTCGCGGTTTCGAAGTCCTTGGTTTCGAGAAGAATCCGGACGTATGCCTCCTGGAGATTCAGGTTCTTGGGATACTTTTGCGTCAGGCTGGCAAACTCCGCTTTGGCCTTGTCGATCTGTCCTGAACTGGTGTAGTAGTCGGCCAGCATCCGGACGCCCTCCGGATTGTCAAAAAGATCGTTGGAGGCCTGACGAAGCACCTGCTCGGCCCTGGCGGGATCGTTTTCTCTGAGAATGACCTGGGCAAGATTCTCGCGGGCCGAGAGGCTGTGTGGATCGGCGGCCACCGCGCCCCAGGAGATCTGCTCGGCGTCCTGCAAGCGGTTGCTTCTGACATAGAAGGCAGCCAGCAGCAGCTTGGCGTTAACGGCCTTGGGATCGAGTTCGACGGCTTTCTTCAACTCCACTTCAATGGAGGGCAGCTTGGCGGGGTCGCCGACTTCCAACAGCGCATAGGTTTCATGCAGCGCCGCCTCATTCGGGGCAAGCTCCAGCGCGCGATGAATCTCCGCAAGAGCGACGTCGGACTGACCCTTGCGGGCGGCGACTCGGGCAAGCAAAGCGTGCGCATCGGCGCTGCTGGGCTGAGCGGACAGAACGGCATTGGCCTGCGCCTGGGCTTCTTCGATCTTTCCGCCCGCCAGCAGCATATTCCCCAGATCGACCCGTGCCTTCAGGTTGGAAGGCGCCAATTCCACGGTCTTTTGCAGGTCCGCATAAGCGGCGCTCAACGCGCCCATTTGCAGATAAGCCTGAGAGCGGGCGTAGTAGGCCTCGGCAAAATTCTTGTCGATCTTGATGGCGTTGGAGAACTGAATTGCGGCTTCCCGCTGCTTGCCCTGGGTGCTATAGCGCTGGCCGCTCTCCAGATACTTTTGCTTGCGCACGTTGGGGTCGCGGTGGCAGCCAGCGATGAGAGCAAGCGACAGGAAGAGCACAACAACACCAAGAGCCGTCTGCCGGGCGCGGGCCAGCCGCCCGTCCGATTGAATAGCCTGGAATCCAGTCTCCACTTTGTTCCTTCCTTTCAGGCTGCCTCTCGGGGGCTGCAAAGTAGAGCCGGGGGCCGGTTGGCATTGCCTTTGCTTCAGATGCACTTGCGCTCAGTCGGGAATAAAACGCGGCAGCATGGGCGCTAGCTGCATGGTAAATGCCTCGGCGCGCTTTTTTGCGGCCGGCAAGTCTTCATTGGGAGCCACGGGCGTAATCACGCGCACCAGAGCTCCATCGGTGCGGTTGAGCCGCATGGCATCGGCGATCATGTAAGCCTTGGCCATGAATTCGTTGGCGACACTGCGTCCGTGCGCCTGATACCAGTAGATGACAAACTGCTTTGCGCCGGCGTTGGCGATGACATATTCGCCGACGCGGTGCGATTTGCCGGCAGCATCGACCAGATCGCTGTAGTTGGTGGACTCAAAGACCCAGCCGGAGCCCGGAAGGCAATTTTTCGGAGAGTGAATGGTCTGGCCCGTTCTCTGGCTTGCGAAATAAGCAATAAAAAGACTGACCGGAGGCTGTTTGGATGGCTCAAAGTAGATGCGGGAGAGAAAGTCTCCGGAGCCGAGAACTTCGCGGGTCTCCTGGTCGATTTTCTGATCCCTTCCAATCCGATCCGCGATGAGAATGGGCAACTGGCGCAAGGGTTCGCTGGGTGGATTGCGGTCCGCTCCGGGGCGGGTGTAGAGCAGCAGAACGGCTGCGGCTAATAGAAGGGCGGTGGCCCAGAAGCGAAGGTTCTTCATCCCTGCGCCCCTCTTTCCGGGATCAAACGCATGGCTAGATGAACAAGATAAAGGCAGGCAAGAGAGACCAGAAAGACCACCCAGCCGGAGAACTCGTGAAAGAAGCCGACGGCTTTGTCGGGATCCCAGTACTGGACGCAGAGGCCGGTGCCCAGGATGCGCACGGCGTTGGCGGCGATGGCGATGGGAACACTGGCCAGAACCAGGAAGATGCGGCGCAGCGTGGAACGCTCCATAAAGTAGCCGTATAAGACGGCAAGCGTGAAGAGGCTCATCAGCGAACGAATGCCGCTACAGGCCTCGGCGACTTCGAGATTCATCAAGGGAAGCTGAATGACGTTGCCCTCGCGCAGAACCGGTACGCCGAAGAGCGGAAGCAGGCTGCTGGCCAGCTTGGAGGCCAGAATTTGCAACGGAAAGGTGATCTGGTTGAAGATGATGGCCGGAAGCGGAATGGCCAACAGCAGGACCAGCAGAGCAAAGCGCAACTCCTTCAGTAGCGGCCATCCGGCAAAGCTGAGCACGAGTCCAGCCAGAACGACTATCAGCGAAAAGCGAGAGAGAAAGAGTTCCGAGCCGTAGACGCCGACGAGCAGGATCGCGATACCCAGAGCGACAACCCCGACGCCCTTCCAGGAAGGAGCATAGGGAAGCCGGCGGAGCTTATCTCTTTTTTCCCAGACCAGATAGGCGGCAAAGGGCGGCACCAGAAAGCCATGGGAGAAGTCGGGCATCGACCACCAGTCGGCGACAAGCTTGCTCAGAACCTGAGCGTAGAGCGCGGCAACCAGCAGAAAAATGGCGGTCGCGGCGCAAACGAATTGTGCGTTGCGGGAGGGCCATGAGGCAGGAGGCGCCGCGAAAGCCTGAAGGTCTTCAGCCATTTTTTCCCTGAAGGGAATCCTCGAAGATTCTGATCCGTACCGCTTAATAGTAGCAATCGCAGCGCCGAAAGCGAAAGAGTTCAATTTGGCAAGATTCCTTGCGGATCGAAGCTTGCGGGAAGGAATCTTCCTCGAGGAATGGAAAAGGATTTCCACTTTATTTAGAGGCAAATGGTATACTTCTTCCTATGAGAAAGGGAAGAAATCTGCCTTTTTCTTCAGCATTTTTTGAAATTATCGCACCTCGGAGCCAACTTTCCTGCTCGCGGTTGAGCCCGAGTTTCCCCCCCCTCGAAGTTTGGAAGCCGCATTGCTATACAACGAGTGAAGATTGATCTTCCTATGGCAAGCATAGTTACAATTCAACACGCCAAGCGGCAGCTTAGACCGGCCATTCCGATGACTTGGATGGAAGCGCGGGTTCAGCGCGCCATTGCGCGAATCGCGGAGACCGATTGCCCGGTGCTGATTCTGGGCGAGCATGGGGTCGGGAAGCGATCGGTTGCCGCGCAGATCCACGCACTGTCGAGCCACTCGCGGAGCCCGTTCCGTGAGATTCGCTGTGATGAGGCGGATGCCGCGGCGCTCGCCGACGCACTGTCTTTGCCGGGTACAGTCTATCTGGCCGATCTTTTCGATCTTGGCCTTCCCATGCAGGAGTTCATCCTCAGCCACTACTCAGGCACCGGGAAAACACCAGCTTGCCGCCTTCTATGCGGATCGAGCCGGGAGCTGCTGGAAGAAGTGAAAGCCTGGCGGATGCGCGAGGATTTCTACTACCTGGTCAGCTCGGTTACGCTGCGGATTCCTCCGCTGCGCTGCCGGAAGTCGGAGATTCTCTCGATTGCCGATGAGCTTCTGACGCAGTATTCCAAGCAATTCGACCGCCCCAAGCCGGTGCTCTGCAAGGAGATTGTGGAGCACCTGACTGAGCACTCATGGCCAGACAATCTGCCTGAATTGCAGACCGCGATCAAGACCTTTGTGGCCATCGGGGATCAGGCGATTTCGCTGGCGGCGATCAAAGCTGCATCGTCGTCGGGGCGCGCGAACGGGCATCGCAGGCATCTTCTGTTGAAGGAAGCCACGCGGGCTTCTTCATTCCAGATCGAGCGGCAACTGATCTCAGAGGTTCTTGCTTCGACCGGCGGCAATCGCAAGCGCACGGCGCTCGAACTCGGCATCAGCTACAAGGCGCTGCTTTACAAACTCAAGCAGATTGAAACGGAAAACCAATCTGCTCTCAGCAAGAATGGAGTTGCACTATGAGACGGGGAATCTTTCTTTTTGCGGTGTGTCTGGCTCCGGCGCTGGTTTGCGGCGCACAGGGGAATGCAACGACCGGCCAGAGCGGGGCGCAACCTGCCGCGGCCACGCCCGATGCGGTGAGCGCCCTTGGTTCCCTCTTCCATAAGGGAAAGCCCAAGCCCGCCGCGACTGCGCCGGCAGCGGCGACAACTTCCACGCCTGCGCCTGCCGCCGTGACCGCAGCCACTGCGCCCGATGCCGCAGCGGCCCCGCAACCGGTTGCCGCCTCCGATGCCGGCATCTATGTGATCGGTCCTTCCGACGTGATTGCCGTAACCGTCTTCAAGGAGCCGACGCTCTCCAATACGCTCCTGGTTAGGCCCGACGGCATGATCTCAATCCCGCTGCTGGGCGATGTGGAGGCCAGCGGCAAGACGCCGGGGCAATTGGCCGTGGAGATTACGGCCAAGCTGAAGAAGTATATTCAAGACCCGAATGTGACCGTGCTGCTGAGCGGGATGAACAGCAAGAAGGTTTACATGATGGGCGAAGTGGCCAGGATCGGGCCAATCGAATTGATTCCCGGCATGACGCTGTTGCAGGCAATTGCCAGCGCGGGCGGGCTGACGGTGTACGCCAACGCAGGCAAGATCTACATTCTGCGCACGGAAAACGGACAACAACAGAAGATTCCGGTGCAATACAAGCAGGCCTTGAAGGGCGACAGCGCCCTCAACCTGACACTGAAAGCGGGCGACACGATTGTCGTTCCATAGGTTTTACTCGATGAATGCAGGCCTGACTATGCTGGCAATTTTTTTGTTCGCCAGCGCCGCGGCGGCGGCGCAAGACCAAGCCACGGCAACCGGCTCAACCGGCGCCGCGACTGAATTGCCGTTTGGCGGCACGCTGCGCTATGACCTGCATCTTTCACAGACCTTTCAATTTGGCGGCGGGCAGAATATTCAAGAGTCGAGCTATATTTCAGGAGATGCCAGTTACTCAAACACCGCCAAGCTTTTGCCGTTCAGTATGCAGTATGGCGGAGGTTATGGCCGAAACTGGAACGTTTCAAATTCGGGCGGGAACGTCTTTCAGCACCTGTCGTTTTCGCAGGGCTTTGTCTGGCGCAAGTGGAGTCTTACCGCCAGTGACAGCGTCAGCGAGAGCTTTCAGACCTCGACCACCGGCTTCACGGGAGTTCCAGGAACCGGAGAACCGGTTGGCACAACGGACTCGACCACGACCCCTGACCAGACATTGCTGGTTCTGGATACCCGCACTGTCAGTAACTCGACGATGCTTGCTTTTTCAGATCGACTCAACTCGGAATACTCGATCAACCTCAATGGCTCCGAGAGCGAGATGTACTTCATCGACAACAACGGCCTGAATTCGAATTCACTGACGGCATCCGGCGGCATTGCGCGCCGTCTCAGCAGCCGCAACTCACTTTCCAGCCAGTACTCCTATTCCCGCTACGGCTACAGCGGAACCAGCTTTTCCGCGCAGACCAGCTCTCTGACGGCCGGCTTCACTCGCATGTGGAACCGGCGCTTGAATACGTCGGTCAACGCGGGCCCGCTCTGGGTATCCAGTTCGGGCACCGCTCCAACCGGCAGCACCTCGACGAGCGGTACGCTGACAAATGCCGCGACGGTGCCCAGTTCGACGATGCTGTCTTTGACGGCCATGGTCAGTTACCAACTGCGGCGCGGAAACGCCGGCGCAAATTATTTTCACGGAACGACGGGCGGATCGGGCTATATGCTTGGGTCGAAGGTCGATAGCTTCGGTACTAATTACTCGCGGCCGTTCGGCAGAAATCTGTCCGTCGGCGCCACTGGATCGTATATGCGCACGACCTCGCTCGAACAGACACTGGTGCTTGTCGCGGACGGCAACTGGTTCGTTTACACGCCTGCTACCATTAACGGCGTTACCAACGCCAAATTCGGCGGCGTGCAGGCTAGCCGGCAATTGGGACGGCGGCTGAGCCTCTTTGCCAACTACACGGCTATCGCGCAATCGTCCAGCTTGCAGATTTCCAAGGCGGGTTACAACGCGAATCTGCTTCAGGGAGTCAATCAGGTATTCGGATTCGGCATCGGGTACACTCCGCGGGAGATGCACTTCAAGAAGTAAAGGGTCAAGGAGGCTTATGCTCGGGCATCGTGAAATGACAGTGCAGGACTACACCGGAATGCTCAAGCGGCGATTCTGGCTGATTGCGATCTCGGCGCTTGTGTTTCTGGCCTGCGGCGTGGGAATCAGCCGTGTTATGACTCCGCAATACACGTCGCAGACGCTGGTTCTGATCGAGCAGCAGAAGGTTCCAGAGGACTATGTAAAGCCGGTGGTGGATGAAGATCTGGGCGCGCGGCTGGCTTCAATGAAGGAGCAGATCCTGAGCCGTTCGCGCATCGAGCCGATCATCGAGCGGTTTAATCTGTATGCGGGAAAGCAAGCCACCATGGACGATCGCGTGGATATGACGCGCAAGGCGATCGGGATCAATCCGATTCAATCGGGCGCGCGCGGAATGCCGGGCTTTTTCATCTCCTTCAAGGCGCAGGATGCGCGCACGGCGCAGCAAGTGTGCGGCGAGATTACTTCTCTATTTGTAAGCGCGAATCTGAATGCGCGCGAGGAATCGGCTGAAGGAACCACGGATTTTTTGAAGCAGCAGCTCGATGAAGCAAAGAGAGGCCTGGACGATCAGGATGCCAAGCTGGCCGATTTCGAGAGAAAAAATATCGGCAAGCTTCCGGGGCAGACAATTCAGTTGGGAAATATGAGTCTTGCGATGGGAAGTTCAAGCGCCAGCACGCTACAGGCGCTGACCACTCAGTTGGACGCCAATACGCAGACCGTGAACCGCTTGCAGCAGGACGATACCTTTCTGGAAGCCATGATTGCGCAGCAGTCGCAGGACGCGGCGCATGCGGACTCGGCGACGGGAACGTCGGAAGACTCGCTCAAGAGCCAGCTCAGGGAAGCGCTCAACAAGCAGAAGGAACTGGAAGCTCAGTACACGCCCGAGTATCCCGATGTGATTGCCAGCAAGCGCAACATTGATAATCTGCGGGCTGAGATTGCCCGCAATGCGGCTGCGCCTCCGCCAGCCAAAGACGAGAGCGCTGCCAAGGTGAAGGATTCGCCGCAGCTTCAGCAGTTGAAGGCGCAACTGCGAGCCGAGAAGCTGTCGATGGCGGAGGCCAAGCAGGAACAGGCGCGGCTGGAGCAGCAGATTCACGTCTATGAGGCGCAGATCGAAGCGAGCCCGCTGATCGAGGAAGAGTACAAGCAGGTGACTCGCGATCACGAAACGGCATTGCAGTTCTACAACACGCTGCTGCAGAAGATGAATGAATCGTCGATGGCGACCGCTCTCGAACATCGCCAGGAGGGCGAACAATTCCGCGTGATGGATGCTCCCAACCTTCCCGACGAGCCGACCTCCCCGAACCGGCGCGCCTATGCGGGCGGCGGGTTTGCGGCCGGGCTGGCCTTCGGTTTGCTGCTTGCGGCTTTCTTCGAGTATCGCGATACTTCGCTGCGCAATGAGCGGGACATCTGGGCGTTTACAAAATTGCCCACGCTTGCGGTTATCTCGCGCGTAAGCGAATTAACGGCGCGGCCGCGTCATGCGGGCAAGCGCTGGAAGCTTTTTTCTCGAGAACAGAAAGACCTTGAAGGTGCGCGCGGATAACTATGTACCCAGGCGAGTTCCATGAGCATTCTCTGCAAACACAGTTTCCCAGCACCATCCATGTCACCGCGGATTATAGCGATTCGCTGAAGGAACGAGAATTATGAGCCGTACATACGATGCTCTTCAGAGAGCCGATGTTGAACGGAAGGCAGCCGAGGCGGCCGAAGCCAATGAGATTGCCAGTAAGTCCGCTGCCCAGGACGCGGGGGGAGCGCTGCCGGCAAAAAACGGCGTCGATTTCGACCATATTCCTCTGCATTCGTGGAATCCCGCGATGGCCTCTTTTCCAACGCTCGCCGACCGCGGTGAAAGCATCGAGCAGTTTCGCGGCCTGCGTTCGCAGCTCTACAAATTCCGCGATCAAGGTCCGTTGAAGACGATCCTGATCAGCAGCGGAATGCCCGCCGAGGGCAAGACATTCGTTGCGGGAAATCTGGCCATGAGCCTGGCCCGCAACGACAACAACCGCATTCTGCTGATCGATGCCGACCTGCGCCGCCCCTCGCTGCACAGCATTCTGGGAGCTCCCAAGACGCCGGGGCTCACGGAGTATCTTGCCGGAAGCGCTGAAGTAAACGACATCCTGCAGCGAAACCAGAATCCCACCATCGTTGAATCTGGATTCGTGCGCAGCATTCCGAATCTTACCTTCATCGCTGGTGGCTCGGGAGGCGATAACGCCTCGGAACTGGTGGCCAGCAGCCGCGTCGAGGATCTGAGAGACACCCTTGCGCCGCACTTCGACTGGATTATCATCGACTCTCCGCCGGTGCTTGCCTTTGCCGACGCAATCGATCTTGCGCGGGCAGCCGATGCGGTCATCCTGGTGGCGCGCGGCGGCAGCACGCCTTTCGATATTGCGCAGCGCGCCCAGGCTGCCTTCAGCAGCTCGCGCATCCTGGGCTTTGTGCTCAATGCGGTGCAGGACGCGCCGCGCAACGGCTCCTATTACTACTATTATGGAAGGCCGGATGAAAATCGCGGATTTCAGTGGAGAAAGGACAAGAGGCGATAAGCATGATCCGACTCTTCAACGTCTACTATCCGACGCGTACGCTGGTGCTGCTGCTTTGCGAAGTATTGCTGGTCGGCGGATCCTTTCTTCTGGCGGCGACATGGCTTATCGGGCCGGATGAATATATCGTTCTGGTCTATGAAAACGGCCTGCTGAAGATTGCGGGCATTACCGTTCTTACTCTGCTTCTTACGTATTACTTCGATCTTTACGAGCCGCGGCGCATTTCCAAAAGTTGGGAGATTTACTTCCGGCTGCTGCTGGTTCTCAGCGTTCTCTCCTTTCTTCTGGCCGGGCTTGTCTATATCTTTCCCGATCTGGATATCGGCCCGCATGTGCTGGTTGCCGGCGTCTCTTTTCTTTCGGTTTTTCTGGTTCTGTGGCGCTCTGTGCATGAGTGGATGATCGGCCTTCCGGTCTTTCGAGAGCGCGTCTTTATTCTTGGCTGCGGCCCCAGGGCGCACACCGTCGTGGATATGCTGCGCGCCAGCCGCGATGCCGGCATGGAGGTGGTGGGCTGGAATGGCGAGAGCGAGGCGCGTGGACAATTGGATCGCCTGGCCGCCGATCTTCGCGCCTTTCGCGTTCGGAAGCAAGGAATTGATCGCGTGATCGTGGCGATGGAAGACCGCCGCGAATCGATGCCGGTGCGCGAACTGCTGGACCTGCGCCTGCGCGGCGTTGTGATTGAAAATTGCAGCGCGCTGCTGGAACGGCTATCAGGGAAACTGCCGCTGGATGGGCTGAATCCCAGCACCCTTATCTTTACCGATGGCTTTCGCATGAGCCCTTCGCAGCAAATTTTTCGCCGGTTGCTTTCGTTTGCAGTCTCCTTTATCGCGTTGCTGATCTGCCTGCCGTTTCTTCCTTTCATCGTTCTCGCTGTGCGCCTTTCTTCGCCGGGCCCGATCTTTTTCAGCCAGACGCGCGTGGGGCAGCGCGGCCGTCCGTTCACCGCTTACAAATTCCGCACCATGCGCAAGGACGCAGAGAAACAAGGCGCTGTGTGGGCAGCCAAAGACGATCCGCGCGTTACAAAGATTGGCAGGTTTTTAAGAAATACCCGCCTCGATGAAATTCCACAACTGTGGAATGTGCTGCGCGGAGATATGGCCTTTGTCGGCCCGCGGCCAGAGCGCCCGGAGTTTGTGCAGTGGCTGAGTCAGGAGATTCCCTTCTACGATCTGCGCCACATGATTCGTCCTGGAATTACCGGCTGGGCGCAGGTGCGCTATCAATACGGAGCCAGCCTGGAAGAGACCAAGCGCAAGCTTGAATACGATCTCTACTACGTCAAGCATCAGTCGATCGGCCTGGATCTGCTGGTTATGTTCGAGACCATCAAGACCATCATTCTGCGAAGGGGCGCGCAGTGAAAACAGTCTTCTGGCTATCGATGATCGGCGTTGTTTATACCTATGCGGGATACCCCGCGGCCATTTGGATTCTTGCCCGGCTGCGGCCGCATAGATGGACTACTGGTCCGATTTATCCCAGCGTGAGCGTTGTTCTCGCGGTACATAACGGGGCCGCGCTGTTGTTGAGCAAGATCGAGCATTTGCTCAATTCGGATTATCCAAACATCAAAGAAGTCATTGTTGTCTCCGATGGATCGAGCGACGGCACGGCGGAGTTGCTGGCATCTGTGCAAACTCCGCGTCTCATTAAAATCGTTCTTGAAGAGCACGGCGGCAAGGCGGTGGCCGTCAATGCGGGCATGGCGAAGGCCTCAGCCGAGCTGATCCTCTTTGTGGATCTCCGCCAGGAGATTGCTCTCGGCGCGATTCAGCAACTGGTAAGCAACTTCGCCGATCCGCATGTCGGCTGCGTGGGCGGTGAACTCATTCTGCGCGAAGCAGGCCGCAACGGAGCCGCTGCGATTGTCAGTGGAGTCTACTGGCGCCATGAAAAATGGATCAGAAATTGCGAGTCGGTCTTTGCTTCGCCTGTCGGCCTCTCCGGCTGCTTCTATGCGATTCGCCGCGAATTGGCAGAGCCGCTGCCGCCCGGAATTATTCTGGACGATATGTTTCAGCCGCTTTCTGTTATTCGCAAAGGCTACCGCGCGGTTCACGATCCGCGCGCTCAGGTCTTTGACGAACTGCCGGAAAAGATAGACGTGGAATTTCAGCGCAAGGTACGCACGCTGTCGGGAAACTTCCAGCTCTTCAAGTTAGCGCCGTGGACGCTGAGTCCGCGCAATCCGGTCTTCTTTCAGATTGTCTCGCACAAGGCGATGCGGCTCATCAGTCCTTATCTGCTGATCCTGCTATTGGCCGCAACGCTGGTGCTGGCGCGCGATTCGGCGGCTTATGCGGTATTTGCGGCACTGCAAATCGCCTTCTGGTCGTTGGCGATTGCGGCCCTGCAATTCAGGATTCCCGTGCTCCATCATGTGGCCGGTCCTGCCAGCTCGCTGCTGGTGCTGAAGGCCGCGGCCGTGGCCGGACTTTACCGATTCCTGTTTACGCGCGGACCGCTATGGAAGACCTGGAGAATGAACGCTCCAACTGCCGTATCCGGCCATGCGGAGAAGCCAGTGTTTACAACCGCAAGAAATGAGCGGGTGTAGAATTCCCTTGAACGATCCGCGTCGCGGAGAGGAGTATCAAGCTGTCATGAATCGACCGAAGGTCTTGTTGATTTCCATCTTTGGAATAGCAGCCATGGTGACCGGCTACGGTTTTCATCGCCACTTGGTCAGCGTGAAGGCTGCCAAACTCGAAAATGCCGTTGCGCCCGCGCCCTACTTTCCCGCGGGCTCCCCGTGGACTCAGGACGTGAGCAAAGCGCCGGTAGACCCGCAGTCCGCGACGATGATTTCATGGCTTCAAGGAGCCGGCGGATGGGGACACAACAATCGCATGCAGGTGGATTTCAGCCTGCGCGTGATGCAGACCAACGCCAGCACGCCGACAGTTCCCTTTCAAAAAGGTCCGGGGTTTTACGCGGCCGATTCCGACGCTGTAACGGCGATTCCGCTTCCTGCCGGTGGCGGCTTGGAAGCGTACCCCGATTACCACTGCCCCAATCCGGATGAGGATTGTCATCTAATTGTGGCCGACCGCAGCCACGGCAAGCTTTACGAGGCGTATCAGGCCAATTACACGGGCAGTGCGGTTACCGCAAACTTTATTGCGGTGTGGAATCTGAATCGCGTCTATCCGCCTTCTGGGCGCGGAGATCAGTGTACCAGCGCCGACTCCGCGGGCTTCCCGATTGCGCCGCTGCTCTTCACTGCCGACGAACTGGCGGCGGGAAGCATCAATCACGCCATTCGTTTTACGCTGCCCAACTCTCGGATTCGCGCGCATGTTTTTGTGCATCCGGCTACCCACGCTGGCTCTCCGCGCGGGCCTATTACCGCGCCGCCGATTGGCGCGCGCTTCAGGCTGAAGGCCTCTTACAACATGGAGCTACTGACGCCTGCCGCGCAAGTAGTGGCGCGCGCAATGCAGAAGTACGGCATGTTTCTGGCCGATGGCGGCGAAATCGCCATCACCGCGCAGAACGATGCAGATACAAAGTCAAAGTACACCGACATGGATTTCACTTCACACGATTTGTACGACCTGAAGGTGTCAGACTTTGAGATTGTCAATATCGGCACTCCTATCCGGCTGACCGACGACTGCGTGCGTAATCCGTAAATCGGCCGCGCGCGGAGGAAGATAGTTTTGAAGCCTCATTCGGCTCGTCTTGCGCGCGGAGTTTCGCGATAAAGTTCCATGTACGCATCCATCATTGCTTGCAGGGTGAAGCGCTCATGAAAGGCTTCTTCAGCGTTCACGGAGAACTGTGCACGTTCGGCGTCTCCGGTGGCCATGCGTAGAATTGCAGCGGCCATTTCTGCTGGATCGGATGGCGATACAGTAAGCCCCGCGCGGGCCAGACGCACCACCTCCGCCATGCCGCCCACATCGGTAACAATGGCTGGAAGTCCCAGCGAGAATGCCTGCAAAAGCGAGATGGGCAATCCCTCCGAGCTTGATGACATGATGAAGGCGTCGGCAGCGGAAAAGAAGGGCGCAACATCGAGCTGCTGTCCCCAGAATGTTACTCGCGAAGCAACACCCAATGCGGCAGCCAGACTCTCCAACGTCTTGCGCTCACTGCCATCGCCGACCATCCAAAGCCGCAACTCCGGCATGGACTGGAGGGCGGCGCAAAAGGCCTTGAGCAGCAATGGGTGGTTTTTTACCGGCTCAAGCCTGCCGACATAAACCAATGTGAATCCGGACTTATGAGGCCAGCTTTCGCGCGGTACTTTGGCCAGTTTCTCCGCGCCGTTGTAGACACGCACGATCTTGCGCGCCGCAACACTGTGCAGGCTTTTAACATTGCTTCCCGTGGCATCGCAGATGCCCACAATCCAATCGCAACATGTAGCCGCAACAGCGTACTTCAGTTCCATGAGCTTTCTGTGCGGGGAAGCAACAAGGCTATGCCGAGTGGAAACAATGCTTGGCACTCCAGCCATGCGAGCTGGAATGGCCGCATAAATTGTGGGCGTGGGGTTGTGAAGATGAACAACGTCAGGGTGCGATTCAGAGAAAAACCGGTAGAAATTCCGCGCGGCATCGGGAAGATTTCTGCCAATGTTCGCCTTCACATCGAAGCCCTCTTTGCGCATCTGCGCGCCCAGCGCGCCAAGCGCCGCAACCGCATAAACGCAGGGCGCATGGCCTTGCTCACGCTGCAAGCGGCAGAGTTGCGATACCAGCGTCTCAGCCCCGCCAACCTCCATGCCGTCGGTTACGTGAATGATCTTCATAAGACTCGCCTCAACCTCTTATAGCCTCCCAGAACGCCGGTCAGTCTTCCGCTTCCAGTATCGATCCAAGCAGGCAGCCTGGTGTTCGAGTCAATGCATCAGGTTCGCGGTTCGCAGCATGATGTACATCAGAAAGACAAGCGAAAACGCCAATACGCCGGAATAGCGAATGACGCGAGAGGCCCGCAAACGGGGAGCAATCATTCCTCTTTCCAGAGCCATCTCAAAGACCACCTCGGCGATGCCGCCTAGTAAAAAGAAAGTCATCACATAAGCGCGGGAGAGAAACCAGCCGGCTACCAGAAAGCCAGTCAGCGATAAGACCACCAAGCGCCCCAGACGAGCAATTTCTGCCTGATCGATCAACTCCGTCTTCGCTTCCAAATTGGGAGGAGGCAAACTCTGCGGCGGCTCCGGCTGCGCTTCGGTAGATTTCCCCAGAGAGGCGACCGCCAAAACATCGCGTAGAGTGGGAAACAGGAAGAGACACCAGAAAAACAAACCGACCAAGCCAAGCTCCGCGGCGCAGACAACAACGGTATTGTGCGCGGTGAGGCCGGAGTCGGTATATTCGGCCACCCTGCCGAGGCCCACGCCGAAGAGCGGATGCGCCTTCAGCATTTGCAATCCCTCGCCCCAGAGCGCGGTGCGGTCGGAACCCGAACCGGCGGAAATATCCCGCCCGCCGGTAAAGTTCAAAGCCATTGCGCCGGCAAAGATTCCGGCCGCAACAATCATTGCAGGCAGGGTTCCTATTCTCCGGCGCGCGGCCATGATCGCCACCGCCATCAAAGCCAACAAAGCGCCGCGCGAATGCGTCAGGAAGGTTCCGAAGAGCAGCACTGCAACCGGCAGGATCACAAGGAAGAAATTTCTCCCCGTGCGCCTGGGATGCCAGAAGAAAAATATCAGTGGAATGACGCAGACAATCACCTGGCCAAAATCATTTGGGTCGTTGATCGATCCCTGTCCCCTCAGCCGGTAAATCATTTCTCCCGCGCTATTTTCCATTTCCAGAATATATGGATGCTGATAATTCCATAGAGTCGTCTGGGCAATATCCGAGTCTTCGAATAGATAGACAGGAGTGCGCGGAACGCCATAGCGCAAATCGTAGTACCCGTTGGCGATGACAAACAGGCAGGCAAAGAGAAGCATAAGTACCAGAGTCTGCAATTTCTTTTTCGAGTTGCAGTGCAAAACCACAAGGAAGTAAGCCAGTGCGCAGGGAAGGAATTCCGGAAATGCCTTCAAGGCTCCCCACGCCCATCGCTGTCCGAAGAGTACCGAGAGAGAGCCCGCGAATGGCAATGCAATCAAGGCCACCGATTGCGGCGTCTTCATCGCGATCGATCCGCTGAGCTTGGGCACGGAAAGAAAAAACAGCAGCCCGGCAAGAATAAACTCGACGCGAAAAACCGCTAACGGGCCGAGTACAACGGGCGGCGTGAGGTAATTCAAGACGAAATAAATAACGCTGACAACAAAGCCCATGGTGAATGGCCTGAGCTATTGTAATTCAATAGCGGTAGGTGAATGCGCCCTGCGCGGGGAAGTGCCCTGACGCATTCCGCGGTTTAGAGAGCGTTCATATAGTTGTAATTCACCTTGGCCGCCTCTAACTCAGTCATGCCGGCGACGGGCGGTTCCTGCTCTGAGAAGAAATACTCGACGCCTGCTTGACTGGCTGCGGCAAAAATAGGTTTGTAGTCGATGTGGCCTCTGCCAAGTTCCGTTCCCTTGGGGCGATCCGGCCCTTGCAGATCCGTGGTTGGCTTGGCGGTCAGAAGAAAATCCTTCACATGAATCAGGCGGTACCGGTTGGGGTTTTTCTGGAAGTATTCCACCGGGCTGAATCCCGCCGCGACCATCCACCCGCAATCCAATTCGAATTTGACTAACTCGGGATCGGTTTCTTTCAGCAGTAGATCGTAACCGATCTGGCCGTTGCCCTGATCGCGAAACTCGAAGTTATGGTTGTGATAGGCATATTGCAGGCCGGCTTGTTTGGCCTTTGCGCCAATCTGGTTGGCCAGGTCTGCTGTACGTTTGAAGTCATCCAGAGTGAGGCTCGCCAGAGGTACGCCGTGGCCGTTTCCGGATGCTCCCGTGGGCGGCGCGATCAGCATGGAACTGACTGCATAGTGGGCTCCAATGGTGTGCGCGTCTTCAAAAAGCGGCGCAGGATCTGCGGTCGTGAAGTGCAAGTGAGAACTGGGGCAGCGCAGGCCGGCGGCGTCCAGAGCCTTGCGGAAATCTTTTGCGGAGAGGTTTGCAAAGCCGGCGCTCTCGACAACTTTGTAGCCGATTTTGCGCAGGGCCGCGAGAGTTCCAGGAAGATCGGCGGCAAGATCGGCAGCGACGGTGTAGAGCTGAATGCCGAGCGCGCGGCGCGGCGTCTCGGCCTGCAATATCTCTGGCAGTGCTGCAGTAAGAGCAACCGCGGCGCTACTTTCCATAAGAAACTTCCTTCGGGTGATGCAGTCCATTTTTGTTCGGTCCTTTTTCATTGTAAATGCGGTCTATCTCACGAAAGATGCATCACCGCAGTGTGCCGCGAATCGCCAGATTCAAAGCTACCATCAAAACAGCCGAGGCGGGGATGACCAGCAAAGCCTTCTTCAGGCGTCGCGGATCAGGACCGGCGATGAGGCCGATGATGCGTGAACTGACAGCCAGGCCAACCCAGCCGCAGGTGATGACGATACCCATCGCGGTGCTGGTCATGCGGGGAAAGGCTGCGCCGACGATGGCCAGCGTGGTGGGAAAGACCGGGGCCATGGAAACTCCGGCGATGAAAACCAGAACAGCGGCAGTAATTGGCTTGGCGGTTCGCAGCATCAGGAAAGTAGTGATCGCCATTGCAGCCGAAGCAGCCAGTGTTACATCGATTGGCGAAACGCTCATCAAAATGGGCGAGACGCCGACGCGGCCAGTGAGCAAGCCGAGCGCGAAGCCCAGCGAGAGGATATTGAGCGCGCGCGATTCCGGGATGCCCTGCGCGATGAGATGGCGGGGCAGCCAATTCCAGACGCCGACTTCGCAGGTGATGTAGAGAAAGAGAAAGAGGCCGAGCATGAAGAGCAGTGGTTGACCGAGGACGGGGCCCGCGTCAGCTAGTAGAAAGCGCGCATTGCCGGCCGGAGGAGGCATGGTGGTGATGGACTGAATGACAACGGCAATCACGGTGAGCGATGCGACGGTGTAACAAAGGCGGACCCAATTGCTCTTGAAGAGATTGGCGGAGATGAAGGGCGTGGCTAATCCGCCGAGGCCGAAGAAAAGATTGACAAGGTTAAGAGCGGTGGCGCGATGCGCTCCGCTTACATCACTGACAAGAGCATTGGCGCCTGTCACCACTATGCCGCCGCCGACGCCGAGCAGGAACAGAAGAGAAAGAATGCTACGGAAGCCCAGTGAGCGCGGCAGCGTGTAAAGCGCAATGGCGATGAGCGCGAGGCCGAGAATCAGACCGATCTTTTTGCCTTCGCTATCGAGCAGCGGGCCTACGCCGATCGACGCGATGATCAGCCCCAGCGCCTGCGCAAAGGCGATGCTTCCATTCTGCGTGGGCGTGAGGCGGAAGCGGTCCGAGAGGTTGGGCAGGATGGTGCCCAGCATGGCGGCGATCATTCCGTAGACGAAGATGGCGACGATGGCGGCGAAGATCAACATTCGGCCCTTCTTTCAAATGCAATATCAGATTGCGGGTAGATCGATCCAGCCGCGCGCATGGTGGCTTTCAAGTTCGGCTCGTAGGATCATCAGTTGGCGCAACCCGTCGGCAAACTGCGGATACTCCAACGCCGTGTCAGGCGCGGCGATGGCGGCGTAGAAGCGGCGCATCATCTGCTTGGTGGTGTCGTCGTAGCCTTCGGCATGGCCGCCTGGCAGGTCGGCGTAGGCGCGCGCTTCAGGCTTGAGCAGCGACGGGTCTTTGAGGACGATCTGATTGCCGGTATCGCGGTGACCGATCCAGAGTTCGTTGGGCCGCTCTTGATCCCAGGCAGCAGATGCCTTGGTTCCGTATACCTCAATTGCGAGACGATTCTTGCGGCCAGCGGCGGCTTGAGTGCAAACGACACTGCCTCGCGTGCGCGCGCCCATGTGGAATATTACTGCGCCAAAATCTTCCGTATCGACGGGGCGTTCGATGTAATCCTCCGGGCCAAGCAGTTTATTGGCGAAGGTTTCAATGGGGCCTTTAGGCTGCTTGCGCGTGGGGTGGAAGGTTTGCAGATCGGCGATGAGCGAGGTGACGCTCAGGCCGGTAACGTGCTCGGCCATGTCAAACCAGTGTGAGCCTACGTCGGCCATGCAGCGTGATGCGCCGCCGGTAGATGATTCGATGCGCCAATTCCAGTCTGTATCGTAGAGTAGCCAGTCCTGCGAGTACGCGCCTTGCAGTGAGAGAATCTCACCCAGTTCGCCGGCTTCAATAATGCGGCGCAGATGCTGGACCAGCGGATAGTAGCGCAGATTGTGGCAGACGCAATTGCGCAGCCTTTTTTGCGCGGCGAGGTCAACAAGCTGGCGAGCGTCCTCGGCGGTGGTGGCCAGCGGCTTTTCGCAGGCTACGTGCTTGCCGGCCTCCAGAGAGTCTTTGACCATGGAAAAATGCAGTGCGTTGGGCGTGCAGATGTGGACTGTGTCGATGGTGGGATCGCGCAGGATTTCGCGGTAGTCGGCGGCGACGGTGGGAACGGCAAAGCCCGCGGCCAGGGTGCGCGCGACCTCGATATTTGGGTCCGCGATGGCAGCGATCTCCACGCCCTCCAGGCGGCGCAGCGCGTCAAGATGAACGCGTCCTATGAAGCCGGTGCCGAAGATTGCGGTCTTGATTGGTTTCATACTTTTCCCATTCTTCGTTAAGCTTTACACCCACCAGGCAGCACCGGGCTGCTCGCGGATGACCAGGCCATTCAGGAAATTTACCGCTTTGGTCAAGCCTTCTTCCGGTGACATCAGGCTGTCTTCATGCTCGATGGAGAGTACATAGTCATAGCCGAAGATGCGCAGCGTCGAAATGAATTCGCTCCACCACTCAGCGCCGTGCCCATAACCGCAAGTGCGGAAAATCCAGCCGCGCTGGCGCTCATCGGTGTAAGGCTTGGTGTCTAGCACGCCGGTGCGCGGCAAATTGGCTGCGTAAAGCTGCGTGTCTTTGGCGTGAACGTAAAAGATTGCGTCGCCAAGGACGCGAATGGCGGCGATTGGATCGATAGCTTGCCAAAAGAGATGGCTGGGGTCGAGGTTGCAGCCGACGCTGGGGCCTGCGATGGCGCGCAGGCGCAGCATCGTATCTGGAGAGTAGACGACGAAGCCGGGATGCATCTCGATGGCGATTTTAACGCCGTGATCGGCGGCGAATTTGCCGTGCTCGGTCCAGTACGGAGCGACGACCTCGTTCCATTGCCAGTCCAGAACATCAAGGTAGTCGGGCGGCCATGGACAAGTGACCCAGTTAGGCGCGGTCGCGTTGGGCGAGTCGCCGGGGCAGCCGGAGAAATCGACAACGACTGGAATGCCCAGACGCTCGGCGAGAAGAATGGTCTTGCGGCTTACCTCGCGGTCGCGTTGCGCGCGGGCCTTGTTCGGATGCAGCGCATTGCCGTGGCAACTGAGGGCGCTGATCGATGCGCCATGATCGGCCAGAACCTTTTGAAACTCGGCAAGGGCACCGGCATCATCAAGCATTGAAAGTTTACAGTGCGCATCGCCGGGATAATTGCCTGTGCCTAGTTCGACGGTAGTAATGCCGTGCAATTTTACCTTATCGAGAACCGCGGCCAGCGGAAGGCCGGAGAGCAGCGGCGTAAAGACTCCAACACGCATTGATTTTCTCCTATTTGATTGCAGCCTCTTCGGCGGGTAGTAACTGATAACTCACAAATGCCACCTTGGTGCTGTCAGGCGACCACGACGGAACATTGATGGTGCCCTGTCCGCCGAAGAGTTTGGCGAGAATGGAAATCTTCCGGTCGCTGAGCGCCATCAAGCGAATCTGCACGTCTTTATTGGCTGGATGGCCGGTGACCTCGGGGCCGTAGGAGAGAAAGGCCATCCACTTGCCGTCGGGCGAGATATGCGGAAACCAGTTATTGAACTCATCAAAAGTGACTTGTTCCTGAGAGCTGCCGTCCGCCAACATTCGCCAGATTTGCATGAGGCCGGTGCGCTCGGAGTTGAAGTAGATGTACTTGCCATCGGGCGAATACTCGGGGCCGTCGTCGAGGCCTTTTGCGCTGGTAAGACGAGTCTCATCGCCGCCCGCGGCGGGGATGGTGTATATATCGAAGTCGCCATTGCGCTGGGCAGTATAAGCGAGAGTCTTGCCGTCGGGTGACCAGCCGTGCCAGTAAGACGGGGATTTCTGAGTCACGCGGCGAGGCGTACCGCCATTGATGGGGACGATGTAGATGGTAGACAGATGATCGGTCTGCGATTGATCGCTGATGGCCATCCATTTCTGATCGGGCGAGAGGCCATGGTCGTTGTTGCAGCGGATGGCCGTGCCGGTGTCGATGGTGACGGGCGTTCCGCCAGCGACGGGCAGGCGCAGAATGCGGCCATCGCTGTTGAAGAAAAAGTGTGCGCCGTCGCTGGTCCAGTTGGGCGCTTCAAAGTGGCTGGGCGAGACGTAGACGACGCGGCGATCGGTGGAGGCGATGGGGACCGTCTCAAGCGTGCTGTAGAGTACGGGCGAGGCGGTGAGCGGCGCGGGCTTGGTCAGCTCGACGTTGGTGAAGACGGCCTTTTCGACGGCGTCTTTGTCATGCGCGCAGACGCCGATGCCGATGAAGTACGCGCCCTGCATGGGAATCTTGATGGACGCGCCGGAGGTGCGCAGCGGGTCGCCAGCAGCGGGCGCAAGGTAGAGGTAGATAAAGTCGCCGCGCTTCTCAATGCGCAGGCGATGAGGCGCGGTGAGGTTGGATTGAATCTCATGGGTCACAGCACCTTTGGTGTCGCGGTACTGGAGCGAAGTAAGTCCAACTCCATGCAGTGCCACATCGGCATAGACCGAGTCAGCGTCGAGGCTCTGGCGAATCATCAGCACTGCCTTGCGATGCGGATTGCCGCCGGGCTCGGGGAAAGTGATATCGGCGGCGAGCGCTGCGTCGCCCGTCGCTTGCTTCCACGCGAAGTGGAAGTCGTCGCCAGTGAACCAGATGTTTTCTCCGCTGCCGGTGAGTGTGTAAGCGCCGTGCGCGGCGTCAAACTGCGCGCTGCCGTCGTGAAGCACCGTGCCGATGTCGGCGTGATTTTGAAAGATGCCGAGCGGCGATGCGCTCTCGGCGGCGGAGACGCCGGCGGACACAGAAAAAGACATGAGAAGACTCCCGAAGAGAGATAGGTAGGCAAAATAGCTGCGCATGACGGACAAGCCCCCGCAACATTGTAGAGGATTGTCTACAGGGTTGGTAGCGCCGTGATTGAGGGCGAAGTATCCCCGCTCTTTCAGCAAAAATGAGCAACCACGGGTACGTCGACTCGCCGCGATCATGCCTGATGAATTGGACTGTTCAAGGCTCGATGTTTTCCATGCGATACACCGGATGGCAGCGCGCGATGCGGGGCGTTGTGCGGAGTTTAGCGAAGATACAACTTATCCAATTCCATTTTTATTTGCACGAAATTCATTCATTCCAGGAAATCAAATATGTTAACTTTTTTGTATGGATGTCATTTTGCGCCAACTGGTAGATTTAAAAGGTGGTTGACTTTTCAGACCAACGCTTATGCGTTTCATGAAAAACCTCAAACGCGGGCTGTGGAAAAACCGGCTATAATAAGCCTTGACAGCGAAAAAATAGAAGTGCATTATCAGTTCCAAATTGGCCTTCCGGCCGGTGAGTTCCAAACGAGGAATCCCTTTCGAGGATTTCCTTCACCGCCTCCCGGCGTTTCCTGCGTTTTTCCCTAGACTTACCTCATCCAGCGTTGAATGGCAGGTACATATGGTGGTGAAGACACAGAGCAAAGGCCGCGGGGTCACAGGACTCCATGTGGGCGTGAACAACGTCCGGCGATACTTTCCCAAGAACGTTGCAAGCATTGATTTACAGTTGGATCATCTTCAGATTCAGTGCGGCTTGAAACCCGATTTCTGGAATGGTGAGCCGGAAATCTTCGATCCGCGCCTTTGCGCATGGCTTGAATCCAGGCATATGCATGCCCAATCTGACCGTTCCCCTATTCCGTTGGCGATGATTCCCGAGGGAAAGAACACCTTCCGTCTGCAGCCGGTCCGCGTGAGCAGCCATGCCCACGTCCGGCTTCCAGAAGAGGCATTGGCTTGAGTTTGTAATGCGCCGCCTGGGCTTGCAATAGCCGGGCGGTGCGCTATATTAAATTGCTCCCTGCTTCCTGTTCCCAAATTTCTGGTTTCTGTTCCCTACCCCCTGGCAATTGATAAACTCGGGATAGTATGTCCATCACCGACTTGCAAGAGACCATTGAGCGCCACTTTGCAGCCGGCGCGGCTGCTATCACAGACCCCGCCGCCTTGGAGGCATTTCTTCTTCTGCGGACGGCTCTTGAGGCCGGCGAGGTGCGCGCCGCATCTCCCGATGCCGCATCGCCCTTAGGCTGGCGGGTCAACGCCTGGGTCAAGCAGGGGATTCTGCTCGGTTTTCGCTTAGGCGTGCTCACAGAGTTTCCCGCGCCCGGCCTATCTTTCGTTGACAAACACACTTATCCGGCGCGCCGCTTTGGCGTGAGTGACGGCGTGCGCGTGGTTCCAGGCGGTTCTTCAGTGCGTAGCGGGGCTTTTGTCGCTCGCGGCGTTGTACTCATGCCGCCGATGTACATCAACGCCGGCGCATATGTGGGTGAAGGAACCATGGTCGATTCGCACGCGCTCGTCGGCTCTTGCGCCCAGATCGGCAAGCGCGTTCACCTGAGCGCGGCGGCGCAGATCGGCGGCGTGCTGGAGCCGGTCAACGCCAGCCCGGTCATCATTGAAGACGACGTACTGGTGGGCGGCAACTGCGGCGTCTATGAAGGCACTCTGGTTCGCAAGGGCGCGGTGCTGGCAGCCGGAACCATCCTTACGCGTGGCACTCCAGTCTATGATTTGATAAATGGCACAGTTCTGCGCGCCAACCCCGAGCTGCCGCTGATGATTCCAGAAAATGCCGTCGTCGTCCCCGGTTCGCGCGCCGTCGGCAAAGGCAAAGGCCACGCCCTGAGCCAGGAGTGGGGGCTGAGCCTCTACGCGCCCGTCATCGTAAAGTACCGCGACGAAAAAACCGATCTCAGTACAACGCTGGAAGACCTTCTGCGCTAGCCATTTGCATCATCCTATCCGCCTTCGATTGAGCCGATGGAGTTCGATCCTGTGCAAGACGAATTACAGATCATCCGCTGGGGCGTAGCCGGACCAGGCCGCGCTGGAGCGCGCTTTGCCCAAGGACTACAGGCTGTCGAGGGCGCTGCGCTCAATGCCGTATGGGGCCGCACCGCTGAAAAATCCCGCGCCTTTGCGCTCAATTTCGGTGTGCCTCGCGCCCTCGACTCGCTCGATCAGCTCGTGACCGCCGACATCGACGCGATCTACGTAGCCACGCATCCAGACAGCCACGCGGCAATCTGCATCAAGGCTCTGGAAGCAGGCAAGCACGTGCTCTGCGAAAAGCCGGCTGCCTTGAATGAGCGCCAACTTGTCGGAGTCCTCGCAGCCGCCCGCCACCATGACAGGCTTTTTATGGAAGCGATGAAGCCGCCCTTTTTTCCGCTCTACCAGCGGCTGCGCCAGCACTTGCAGGCGGACCCCATCGGTCCGGTGGGCTTTGTCCGCGCCGGCCACGCCGACGCCACGCTGCCTCCTGAATATCCGCTGCATTTTGCCGAGTTGGGTGGCGGCGGCATCATGGGCATCGGGCCCTACGAGGCTTTTCTCGCGCTCGATTGGCTGGGTGAACTCAAGCGCGTGCAGACGATGGGCCGGCTGGCAGCTTTCGGCGTCGATGCCTTTGCCGTCTTCCAAAGCGAGCACGAGCGCGGCTACGCCCAGTTGCACACTGGCCTTGACCTGCTCAGTTATGGGGACGCGCTGCTCTCTGCCCCGCGCGGTTACGTGCTGCTGCACGCCAACTGGTGGAATCCACGCCGCGCCACCATTCATTACATTGACGGTCGCGAGGTCGTGCTCGACGAACCTTACATCAACGGCGGCTTCAACTATGAAACCAACCACTTCTGCCAGTTGATTCGCGACGGCCGCCGTGAGAGTCCCGAGATCACCCACGCTCTTTCACTAGGCATGGCCCGTCTGCTGGAAGCCGCCCGCACGGCGCTTGGCGTCCATTTTTCCGGAGATTGACCTGCGCGCCACCTGCTTTGGGACCAGCTCGCCTGGGATCATGGCAGTTGAGCCGTTTGAAACTACCTTCTAACCTCCCAGGTGGTAGCATCAGAGTTGACAGATGCAAACGAAAAAACTGAAGATCATTCCCCTCGGCGGCTTGGGCGAGTTCGGCATGAACTGCCTGACGCTCCGTTGGGAAGACGACATTATCGTGATCGACGCCGGGCTGATGTTCCCGGAGTCGGAGTTGCTGGGCGTGGATATCGTAGTTCCCGATATCACTTACCTGGTTGAAAACAAGGCGCATGTCCGCGCCATCATCCTTACCCACGGCCACATGGACCACATTGGCGGCCTGCCCTGGATTCTCAGCGAGATCAAAGTTCCGGTCTACGGCACTGAGTTTACGCTGGCCTATGTCGAGGGCAATCTTGAAGAGCACCAGCTCCTCGACGAGACCGAACTGGTCGAAATCGTTCCCAAGGAAAAGTTCACCATCGGCCCCTTCACCATCGAGCCGATTCATGTGACGCACTCGCTGGTAGATGCCGTTTCGCTGGCCATTGAAACCCCGGTCGGCGTCGTCATTCATACCGGCGACTTCAAAATTGACCTGGCCCCGCTCGACGGCAAGCTCTTTGACCTGCATTCTTTTGCCGAGTATGGCAAGCGCGGCGTTCTGGCGCTGCTGCAAGACTCGACAAATGTGGACCGCTCCGGCTTCACGCCCTCTGAATCGGCCGTCATTCCGCGCCTGGATGAGATCTTCTCGCGCACCAAGAAGAAGCTCTTCTTCAGTTGTTTCTCCTCGTCGATCTATCGCATTCGCATCGCGCTTGACCTGGCCCGCGCCCACGGACGCAAGGTTGCGCTCATAGGCCGCTCCATGATGGAGAGCACGGAGATTGCCCAAGACCTGGGCTACATCGACGTACCCAACGGTCTCATCATCAATCCTGGCCAGATGCGCGACTACCCGCCCGAGCAGTTGATGCTGCTGATCTCAGGCACCCAAGGCGAGCCCATGAGCGCGCTCAGCCGCGCCGCCGTCGACAATCACAAACATGCCCACATCGATGCCGGCGACACCGTGGTGCTCAGCTCCCGCATCATTCCTGGCAACGAGAAAAGCATCTTCCGCGTCATCGACCATCTCTATCGTCGCGACGCCAATGTCATTTATGACAACGGCTCCAACGGCCTTATCCACGTCAGCGGTCACGGTAGCCAGGAAGAGATGCGCCTGCTCATCAATCTCGTCCGGCCCAAGTTCTTCATTCCCGTCCACGGCAACTACGGCAACCTGCGCAAACACGCCCAGATTGCAATGGACACCGGCGCCGTTGAGCACGTGATCGTCATTGAAGACGGCGACGTGCTGGAGCTGGACAAGACGGACGCCCGCAAGAACGACAAGGTGACGACCGGCAGGGTGCTGATCGACTCCGGATCGAATACCGACGTGGTCGAGGATATGGTCCTGCGCGACCGCCGCATACTTTCTGAAGACGGCGTGGTGCTGGCCGTACTAGCCATCAACAAGCGTACCGGCCAGGTGCAGCAATCGCCCGAGGTAGTGATGCGCGGCTTTGGCGGCGCGGATATTACCGATCAGGCACGCGAGCTGGTGCTGAAGACTCTGGACGGTCTGACCACCGAGGAGCGAGCCGACTACGGCATGGTCAAGGAAAAAGTCCGCGCCGAATTGAAGCGCCTTATCCAGAAAACCACCGGCCGGCGGCCCATGATTATGCCGGTGATACTGGAGATCTGATGCCCGCGGTTTGCAAGCTTCGTCGAGGTTGGAAGACCTCTGAGAACAGGCACAGCCGATGGCCAATTGCGAACAGGTAAAATCCGGTACTGGGTCATTTTGCTTTTCCAAACTATGGAAAAGCAAAATGACCCAGTACCCAACATCCTTATCCGCTGGCTCGAGTCCGGCGACCCCTTGCAGCCGCTCGTGGATCGCGCCGTGATTCTCTTATTCGTTCGGGCGCCCTTCCCTGCTACACCTCTCAGAATCTCGGCGAGTTTTGGAACGTTCTGACACGGTCGCTGCATCGGAACGGCTTCGGCCTGACGCCCGCTGAGGCTGACCGGCGGGCGCGGATCATCGAAGACCAAATCCCGATGCTCCCCGACGATCCCGCCGTGCATCTCTTATGGCGCAAACTCTCGTTGCTCACGCCATCTCCGGCGTCCAAGTCCACGATGCCCGAATCGCCGCAGCCTTGCCAATCAAAAGCCGAATGCGATGCGCGGCCCAGTGGTAAAGCCAGTAGAGTTCAAGGCGATAACGGTCGGCCGCATCGGGAATCCAGACCCAGCGGCAGAAATCATTGGCCTCTGGCTCGTTCACTCATCTTCTCCAGAAACGAATTACCCCAGAAGCGAATTACGCCCCGGCCTCCGCATTCCGCCCGCGCGCCAGCTCCAGCAGACGAATCAACTCCCTCAGTTCCTCAGCCTTCAACTCGCCCAGCAACTCTCCCGGCAGGCGGAGAATCACCGGGTCCATCTCCTTGAGTAGCTTTAGGCCCGCCGCTGAGATCGAGGTCCAGACAACGCGCCGGTCGGCAGAGTCGCGCTGCTGGCCAATCAGCTTCAGGGCCTTGAGCCGCGCCAGCAGCCGCGTAATATCCGGCTCGGCGGTAATCATGCGGCTGCCGATCGCCGAACAGGTCAGTCCCTTTGGATGCGCCCCGCGCAGAATCCTCAGCACGTTGTACTGCGTAGAAGTCACGCCCCAGTCGCGCGTCTTCAGGTGAAAGGCGCGGTTGAGGCAATCCGAGGTGCGCAGCAGATTCAGCAGCGCCTCCTCTTCAAGGCTCGCAAAAGGGCGTTCCTGCACGATCTCCAGCTTCAGTCCCGCCATCATTTGCCTCCCGCGCCTGCTCCGCCGCGCCTACTGCTTCACCACTTCAACCTCGATGGTCAGTTTCACCGCGTCGCCCACAATCGCGTCGGGAAACTTGGCGCCGATCCCGAAGGCCGTGCGGCTGATTGTCGTGGTAGCCGTGAAGCCGGAGTGCGGCTTGTGGTCCATGCCCAGAGCAGGTCCGCTCGGCCCCTCCACATCCAAAACCACCGGCTTGGTGACTCCGTGCAGTGTGAAGTTGCCAGTCACCGTCAGCCCGCTGCCGCCCTTGGCCACGCTGGTGCTCTCAAAGGTTGCCGTGGGAAACTTGGCCACGTCAAAGAAATCGGGGCTCTTGATGTGGGTGTCGCGCGCCGGTTCGCCGGTATCGATCGTCGTCACGTCGATTGTCGCCGTCACAGTCGATTTGGTGATGTCGATCTCGTTCAGGTGAAGAGTCGCCGCAACCTTGCCGATGCGGCCGTGAATGTTGGAGACGCTGAGGTGACGGATCGTAAAGTCCACCTCGCTATGCGCCGTGTCGCTGGTCCATGTGGAGGCTTGCGCCAAGGCCAAGGGAGCCGCCAGCGCCAGAATGCCGGTTACAAGTGCCAATCGCTTCATCGTAAAATCCTTCCGGTTTCGGGCCGCGGGGCCATTGTGGGGATGCCGGCGGAGCGTAAGGCAAGCCGTCGCCGGGGCTATTCAAATAAGTCTGTGCAAAAACTCTCTGCGCTGGAGAAGGGAAAACAACTGCATTCTCGGCGCAAATTTCTCTTATACGTATAGGATGATGCCGGGAAGGTATTCGTTGCAACAAATATTATGTCTTTTTGCAGGGTTGCAAACCGGCAAGTTAGTATCCGCCGGCAAAGCAAAAGGCTTTATGGTTGGTGGCCCCTCAAAAGAGCCCGTGTAGAAGCGCGCTATGCCGGCGTCAGCCTCGTTGCCCGCGCCGTAGGCGCAACGGTTATTAGCCCCGCGTTTCAACGCGGGGTTGGTTATGCCTGCAATTCCCCCGGAGTCCCGTCGGGACGGTGCCCATGCTCTTCGCTTTCCTGACATCTTTGCCGGATGAAACGGAATTGCAAACCGCGAGCTACTTCCGTAAATGTCAAACTCCGACTGCCACTTCGGCAAAGCCGGGAATCTCCCTTTTCCAATAAAAAGTCTGCTGAATTCGTCGAAGACCCTGGCTGCTATTACTGGGCGGGAGCGGGCCCCGCCGGCCAAAGCTGCCGCAACACCGGAAGCGTAAAGCCCCAGCGGCACTCCGCCTGCTGAAAAAGATACACTCCGAGCAGCGTGATCAGCGCCTCCAGCGGATGCCGGAAGCGCGCGTGCGCGGTCACAATGTAATAGACCGCCGGCAATAACAAAAAGACCGCGGCAAAAAGACCTGAGGCAGGCATCCGCCGCCGCAGCGCCAGCCCCAGACCCAGCAGACCCGCCACCGAAGTAAATCCATAATTCAGTCCGCGGCCAAAGTTTGCCAGCGCACTGAGATCCGCATTGGGAACGCCGAACCAGAAAAAGTAAACGCGCGTCAGGCACAGCCGCAGAAAACGCGGCCGGTCGGCGCGGATGGCATCTTTCGCCAGTTCGCCTCGCCAGGCAGTGTAGCGCAATTCGCCCATCTGCCGGTAGAGTTCGTACTGCCGCGGATTTTTTATCGGGTGGTTGTAGAGCATCATCACGCCGGTAGCGCCGGGACCGTTGCCCATGTAAAGCTCCGCGCCAAAGTTTGTGCGCAGAGGCACAAACTGGTGAAAGACTCGCTGGTTTCTCCAACTCCACGGGGAAATTACGGCAAAGAAAAGCAGGCCGGCGGTGACGGCCTTGGGCAGGTGCGCGCTCCATTTTTTCCTACTTCGCGCCAGCATCCACACGCCGCAGACCGGCAAAAAAAGCAGCAGGCTGGGATTCGAAAGCGCTATCAGCCCCCACAGCAGCCCAAAGCCCAGCCACCGCGTCCAGGTGGACCCTGCATTTTCGCAACCGCTAACGCGCTCCCGTCCGTCCACGCAACCCACGCGCAACGCAATCACCAGCACCAATTGAAAGAGAACCGCCGTCAGCGAAGTCTCCCAGATCCATTTCACGCCGTACTGCATCGCCGCGGGATAGAGCGCCCAAATCCATGCCGACCAGCGCGCAACCCTCCAGTCAAAACAGCGCTCGCCCGTCTCCCAGATCAGCGGAATCATCAGCGCATTCAGCAGGCTGTCGAAGCTGAGAATTGTCCAGGCCGAGAGCGTGGAATAGACGCCGAATAGCTTGAAGATACCGGCCAGAAGAAGCGGAAACAACGGTGTCACCCAGGCAGTTGGGCCGCTCGGGCCAAGAAAAGGATCGGAGTAGCCGCGGCCCGTTGCCAGCGCCCTCGCAATGCGCCCCATCTCAGCACCGAAGTGAAAATGTTCCATCTCCGGATTCAGCTTGTAGTAGCGGCAAACGGCGATAACCGCCAGGCGCACAGCGAATGCCAGCCAGAAGATCCGCCACGGACCGCAGGCGCATAAAAACGCAATCACGCGTGCAAGGCGGCCTGGCGCATTGCTCTTGTTTGCAGGACGCGTTGTGGGTTGGCTCATGGAGTCCTGTCGATGCTAAGCCGTTTCGCCTTCATCATAGCAGCGCGCGGGATCGACCTCTAAGAACTGCGCGTTGAAGCCGCGCACTCACGGCCGCGCGGGAACCACATAAAACAAAATGCCAAAGTAATGCGCGATGCTGCCGGCCAGCACAAATAGGTGCCAGGTGGCGTGAAAGTAGCGCAGCCGGTCCAGCGCAAAAAAGACGATGCCCAGCGTATACGCCACGCCGCCCGCGCCCAGCCACATCATTCCGTGCCAGCCTAGCGTGTGCACCAGCGGAACCACCGCGATCACCACAAACCATCCCTGTCCCAGGTAAACTAACGCCGATGCAATCTCGAAACGTCCCACGGCGAAGCTCTTGAAAATGACGCCCGCAACAGCCAGCGCCCACTCCACGCCGAAGAGCGTCCAGCCCCACGGCCCGCGCAGCGTAACCAGGCAAAAGGGTGTGTAGGTGCCGGCGATCAGCAAGTAGATCGACGAGTGATCCAGAATGTGAAAGACATGCCGCGCCCGCGTCCGCACCAGCGAGTGGTAGAGCGTCGAGCAAATGTAAACCAGCACCAGCGTTGCGGAAAAGACCGAGCAACTTACCACCGTCCAAGCCGTCCCGCGCGTCGATGCCGCAATCAAATAGACCGCACCCGCAATCGCCAGCACCGCGCCGATGCCGTGCGTGATCGCATTGGCCAGAATGTCGCCCAGTTTGTAATGAGTTTGCACAGATATATGATAGTGCCGGGGAGCGCGCATGAGCAGGGCAATCGCATTTGAAAATCGACTCGTCGAATCTCTTTCAAAATCGCCCCATCCTTGTGCGGCTTTTTTTGCGGATAATTGATTCCCCAGCGCGCACAATAAAAGCAGCGGTACCACGAGGCCCAAATGATCGCCGTCCAATCTCCAGCCCGCGCACTCAGTTTCTCTCCGCCGCACCCGGTTTCTTACTCCTTGTTTCGTCGATTCTTCGCCAAAAATCCCTGCGTACCCCACCCCCCCTACCCATTTTTGCCTCCTCATATTTTTGTAACTAGCACTATTTGAATAGGTTACGTACGCAAACTAGTTACCAAACAGTAACATTTAAGTGCCTTTTTTGGCCGTTCTTGGCAAAATATGGCCCTCTTTTTGCCAAAAACGCTCTGTTTTTGCCGATTTCCGCCACTGCTTTCCGCCGGTCTTTCTCAAACTCAGCCCTCATTCCAGAACCTCCAAAACACCTGCCTTTCACCTCTCGCCCAAACTTCAAATGCAATTGCCTTGGTGCATGAGAGATATAATTTTGACATTTATATGTACATTTAGCGCACTGTGGTCAGGCGTGAAGACGAGCCGATTCGATTGGAATCAGGGGAAGATCCGGGAAAACCTACGCAAGCATGGTATCGGCTTTGAGACGGCATCGCTGGTCTTTGAAGACCCATGGATTCTTTCACGCAAGGATTGATCGCATGACGACGCGAAGACCCGCTTCAACGCGCCCGGAGAAATCGCGGTAGGCGCAATTCTGTTCGTTGTCTATACGTGGCGGGAAAAGGACGGGGAGAAATCCATCCGCTTGATTTCGGCGCGAAGCGCATCCGTCCAGGAAAAGAGGTCTTATGAAGAAGCTCGCAGCCGCGCGGAAGCGGGAGATCGCCGTCATCGCCCCAAGACCGACGCTACGATTGATTTCAGTGAAATGCCCGAGGTTGTCGATTGGTCGGGCACCGAAGTGGGCCGCTTCTTCAGGCCCACCAAGCGCCCTGTAACGATGAGGCTAGACGACGATGTGATCGAGTGGCTAAAGAGCTATGGGCGCGGCTATCAAACTAAAGCAAATCTGCTGCTGCGCCACGCCATGGAATCCAACCGGCGCGCTGCGGTGAAGGGCCGCGGCGCGGCATAACTCATCCGTGGTAAAAGTGGTTGCAAGAGAAGTCGTTTTTTACCGCACCTTTTTAACGCGGCGAGGATGCCTCCTGCTCTTCCACCGGATCGGTCCATTGCTTTCCGCAGGCTTCGCAGAGCCATGAATTGACCGGATCGGCGCTCTCAAGCACCGGATCCTCAGCGCCACACTTCGGGCATACCGGCAATTCATAGTCATCGTCTACAATTTTGCATTGCTCCACAATCGCCTGTGGAACCGGCCTTGCGGCGACCACGCGCGCTTCTTCCAGTTGATCGGCAGCGACCTTTATTTGCGGAGTTCCAATGTAGCTTCCCTCGAAGTATCGAACTCCCTCAATCCAGCTTTCGATTCCTGCCTGCTTCAGCATCTCGCGAATCTGCCAAGCCTGTTCGACTTCCTCGCATTCGCAGAGCAGCGTCTTCCATGTGTATTCACGCGGCAGATCGGCAGACTCGGACTCGCCATTGACCGTCAGGTAATCGGCGTCCGGCTGCGATGCGGCAAGGTGCGGCGCATTGTCTGGCTGTTGCCTTGCCGCGGACAACCGATCAAGCCCGCGCTTCTTCATTTCGTCGCGAAGAACCTGCCGCGCCATCTCAGTCAGACTCTCCTTATCGGCGTCCAAGTCACGCAATTCCAATTCGCCCATCTCACTGTAAAGTTGAGTCAGGCTCTGCCAATCCGCAATCGTATTTTTCTGCATGGAAGACAGTATAGCGGCTCGCGATTCTGAGCGTCGAAAATACAAACCGACGCGAAGATACAATCCTTGGGTTGATGCGGGCCATGCCTACGCCTTACTCTTGGTCGAGGAGCTATCGCTTTGACGGACGCAAAATCCTCCGCAACATCAACTCTCGACCGCGATCAAAGCGCGCCGTCGCTGCTGCTGCGCGGCCTGCGAAAAGCCTTTGCCGACGTCGTCGCCGTTGATGGTCTGGACCTTGAAGTGGCGCGCGGCGAGTGCTTCGGCCTGCTGGGGCCCAATGGCGCAGGCAAGACGACGACCATCGAAATCTGCGAGGGATTGACGGCTGCCGACGCTGGAACCGTCGAGTTGCTCGGCCTCGATTGGACGACGGGAGCCAGCCAGTTGCGTCAGCGAATCGGCATCCAATTGCAGGAGACGCAATTCCCGGAAAAGCTCACGGTCGAGGAGACGCTGCGGCTTTTTCGCAGCTTTTACCGGCACGGAATTTCAGTGGACGAATCGATTCGCACGGCGCAGTTGGAAGAGAAGCGCGGCTCTCGTGTGGGCACGCTGAGCGGCGGGCAGAAGCAGCGGCTGGCCATGGCATGTGCGCTGGTCGGCGACCCTGAACTCTTATTCCTCGATGAGCCGACAACTGGCCTCGATCCGCAGGCGCGGCGTCATTTATGGGATCTGGTGGACGCACTGAAGCAGGCGGGGCGCACCATTATTCTCACCACGCATTACATGGAAGAGGCTGAGCGGCTCTGCGATCGCGTGGCCATCATGGATCATGGACGCATCATTGCGCAAGGCACTACGCCGCAACTGGTCGCGCTAGCGGGCGCCGAGCACATCGTCGAGTTTGCCGTCGAGGGCTTGGCGCAAGTCAACGCCGCTTTGCTGACTGCGATTCCCGGCGTTCAGTCGCACCGCGTCAATGCGGGGCTGCATCAGCTTTCCGTGAGCGAGTTGCACACCGCGGTGCCCCTCATCTTCGCAGCGCTCGATGAACAGGGGCTGAATCTGAGCGAGTTTCGCACCCACTCGGCTACGCTCGAAGATGTTTTTGTGAGCCTCACGGGAAGGACGCTGCGCGATGAGTAGACTCGAAACCAGCTCGCTCTTTCAGCTTACGTCCATGCGTTTCCGCCTCTTTCTGCGCGAGCCGGAGGCAATCTTCTGGACCTTCATCTTTCCAATTTTGCTGGCAATTGGCCTGGGCATCGCCTTTCGCAACCGGCCCGCCGATGTCTTGCAGGTGGGCGCGACAACGACGCAACTCACGCAAGCTCTCACCGCCGACAAAGGCCTCATAGCGGCAACCATGGACGAGGCCGAAGGCACGCACGAGTTGGCGACAGGAAAGATTCTGCTTCTCGCGATTCAACGGCCGGACGGCGTTGCATACAAATTCGACGACACCATTCCCGATGCGCGCACAGCGCGCCTGCTCGCGGACCGCGCGATTCAAACAGCAGCGGGACGGCGCGAGGCGGTGCAGGCAGAGAATCAGTTAGTCCATGAGACCGGCGCGCGTTACATCGACTTTGTTGTGCCGGGCCTGCTGGGCATGAACCTGATGGGCTCGGCAATGTGGGGCTTGGGCTTTGCCATCGTCGAGGCGCGGCAGAAGAAGCTGCTCAAGCGGCTGGTCGCCTCACCGATGCCGCGCTGGCAATTCCTCGCTTCGTTTCTGCTCTCGCGGCTGGCGCTGCTAGTCATCGAGGTCGCGGCATTTCTTGGCTTTTCGCGATTGGTCTTCGGGGTGCCCTTTCGCGGCTTGCTCTGGCAATTGGCATTCCTGTGCGTGCTCACTTCGCTGGCATTTTCCGCGCTGGGATTGCTGGTCAGCTCCCGCGCAAAAACCATGGAAGCCGCATCGGGGCTGATGAATCTCTCCATGCTGCCGATGTGGATTCTCTCCGGCGTCTTCTTTTCCGCGTCGCGCTTTCCGGTGAGCATTCAGCCACTGGTGCGCGCGCTTCCGCTCACCGCCGCCATCGACGCGCTGCGCGGCAACATGCTGCAAGGCATGAGCCTGAACCAGTTGGCCACGCCGATTGCGATTTTGCTTGCATGGCTGTTGGCGGCATTTGCTGTTTCGTTGCGGATCTTTCGCTGGAGATAGCCTTGGACCAGTAGGTTTCCAAGAAGCTTGCGATCAAGTCAATGGTTTGAAAGGGCACGACTTCAGTCGTGCCGAAATAGGCACAAAAAAGCCGAGCTTTAGCCCCTGCGGGACTCCCTCATGGCTACTCGCGGCGAAAACGATTTGCCTGCTCGAACTCATCGCGCAAAGCCGGCGTGCGCAGGTTCTCGCGCAGATGAGCCAGCCGCTCTTCAAGCGCCAGCAGCGCCGCCGCAACGGCCTCCGTATTGGTATAAGCAATGTCGCGCCACATGGAGTAAGGGCTCGCGCCCAAACGAGTCATCTCGCGCAGCGCGCGTCCGCCCACGTCCTTCAACTCCGGCGCGTCGCCCACTTCTTCCTGCAGCAGCGCGCTCAAGGCAGTCGCGACAAATTGCGGCAAGTGACTGACCCAGGCTACTAACTCATCGTGCCGCGCCGGGTCCAGATCGATGCACTTCGATCCCATCGCCGCAACCCACTCCCGCCAGCCTTTTACGAGCTTCGCTGAAACCAAAGAACGTTCCCAGGTGGGAACCTCGGTGAAGAGCCACACCGCGCCGCGAAAGAGTTCCGCATCGCCCAGCGAAGCCCCGCCGCGCTCCTTGCCGGCCATCGGATGCCCCGGCAGAAACGCCGCCCGCTCCGGCGTATTGAAGAGCCTGCCCGCCGCTTCCGTGATTTGTCCCTTGGTGCTGCCCACGTCGGTGACCAGATGATCAGAGCCAAGTACGCCGGAGAGCTTCTCCATCAGGTCCAGCGTCGCGTAGATGGGCACGGCCAGCAGCACCACCTGGCTCTCCCGCGCAGCCAGCAAGGGGTTCGTTGCGATAGAATCGATGGCTCCGGCGGTCAGCGCCGTCTGCGCACCTTCCGCGCCCCGATTCCAGCCGACAATCGACCCGCGAAAGCCAGCCGCGCGCAACGCCAGACCCACCGATGTGCCCAGCAGTCCCGTGCCTAGAATGGAGATGCGCTCGATCATGGTCGCTTTCCTTGCTTCACTTATAGGCTCCGCCCCACCGCCCCCGCAATCACCCTCATCTCGCCCATCAGCCTTTCAAACTGGTCGAGAAAGAGCGTCTGCGCGGCGTCGGATACGGCCTTGTCTGCGTTGGGGTGAACCTCCACCAGAATTGCATCCGCGCCCGCCGCCACTGCGGCCTTGGCCATTGCGGGCACCATGTCGCGCCGGCCCGTGCCATGCGATGGGTCGCCCACAATCGGCAGATGCGAGAGCTTATGAATCACCGGAATCGCCGAGATGTCCATCGTGTTGCGCGTCGCGGTTTCATAAGTGCGAATGCCGCGCTCGCACAAAATCACATCGTAATTGCCGCCGGCCATGATGTATTCGCTCGATAGCAGCAGTTCCTCGATCGTTGCCGAGATGCCGCGCTTCAGCAGAATCGGCTTGCGAATCGCGCCCAGTTCGCGCAGCAGGTTGAAGTTCTGCATATTGCGCGCGCCCACCTGAAACAAATCTGTGTAAGGCAGCATCGGCTCAATCTGCGAGATCTCCATCACCTCGCTCACCGTCAGCAGTCCGTGCTCCTGCGCGGCCTCATGCATCAGCTTCAATCCCGGAATCCCCAAGCCCTGAAAAGCGTAAGGCGAACTGCGCGGCTTGAATGCGCCGCCACGCAGAAAGCCCGCGCCCGCGGCCTTGACATGCTCGGCAATAGTAAAGATCTGATCGCGATTCTCGATTGCGCAAGGCCCGGCGATCACGGCTACTTGCTCGCCCCCAATTTTAGCGCCGTTGGCAAACTCGACTACCGTGCCCTCGGGGCGAAAGGCGCGACCGGCCAGCTTGTACGGCGAACTGATGCGGTGCACATTCAGCACGCCGGGCAGCACTTCGAATTTGTTCAGGTCCAGGTTGGCGGTGGATCCCACGGCGGCCAGAATGGTCTGGGTTGCGCCGGTGGTGCGGTGTACGTTTAGCCCCAGTTCGCTGATGCGTTCGATGACCGCATCGATCTGCTCTTCGGTGGCTCTCTCCTGCATGGCTACAATCATGACTTCTTCCCTGTCTCAGGCGCGTCCGATTCCGCATGGGCGCCAGTGCCTTGGCCCAGCTCATTCGCTTGGGCGTTTCTCTCCGAGGCCAACTCGTCCCTCTGCAAGGCCCGCATCACGTCGATGATGCGCTCGTAGATATGCGTCAATTCAATGTCCGGCAGTGGGCCTTTATTGGCCGCATGCACGTTGGCGTAGATCACCTTTTCGCGCGCCGGCTCATACACCGGCAGCGACGTGGCAGCCTTCAGGTGACCGATCATCTGCGCCGCGCGCGCTCGTTCGCTCAGCAATGCCACAAGCTGGCGGTCCAGAACATCGATTTGGTCTCGCAATTCTTCCAGCGTCATTTCATCCTCGTAGTGCGTCCGGCGCGCAAAAAACAGCACCGTATGCATAGGAACAAGAGTTGATCTTGTGCAAGCGGCTTCAAGCGCCGCCGGCGGGGGGCGTCTTTATCGGGCCAGCGCCGCTTGAGGCAGGCGAAGGCCCTTGATAAATCGACTGACCGCGCCGGGCGCTGCTTCAGAGTTTGACCGCTCGATCAACTCGACAATCGCGCTGCCGATCACCGCCGCATCGGCGAACTGGCCCACCTGGGCAACGTGTTCGCTGTTACTGATGCCAAAACCCACGGCCACCGGCAGCGTACTCCATCGCCGGATGCGCGCGACCAATGTGGAAGCGTCGGAGGTCAGGCTGGTTTGCGTACCGGTTATGCCAACACGCGAGATGGCGTAGATAAAGCCTTTGGAGTGCGTTGCAATCGCTTCCAGCCGTTCGTCGGGACTGGTGGGCGCGGCCAGAAAAATTGGCGCAAGACCAACGCGAGCCATCTCGCTGAGATACTCGCCAGCCTCCTCGACAATCAGGTCGGTCACCAGAACGCCATCTGCGCCAGAGGCCGCTGCGGCATCGGCAAACTTCGTCAGGCCGTAGCGCAAAATAGGATTCAGATAAGTAAAAATCACCAGACCAGCCTTCGGTCGCGCAGCGCGAATCTCACCGGCCAGTTTGAGCACATCGCGCAGGCTGACTCCGCGCGAAACAGCTCGTTCCATAGCGCGCTGAATCACCGGACCATCGGCCAGCGGATCGCTGAAAGGCACGCCCAACTCAATCACATCGGCCCCCGCGTCAATCGCCGCAACCGCGACCTCGCGCGTGGCATCAAGGCTCGGATCGCCCGCTGTCAGATAAATCACCAGGCCCGGTTTGTGATCGAATTGAATCGCCATAGAAATCCCGTCGTTACTGATCCTGACCTACATGATCCCATCAAAATAAACCTGTCATCCTGAGCGGAGCGCAGTCGAAGGACCTGCGGTTCGTACTCCTCACTCACGCTCCCTGAATCTTCAGCTCCCGCGCCAGAATTCCCATGTCCTTATCTCCGCGCCCGGACAAGTTCACTACCAGTATTTCACGCGGAGTCATGGTCGGTGCCAGCTTCAGCGCCTCGGCCACCGCGTGCGCGCTCTCAAGCGCCGGCAAAATCCCCTCCGTACGCGCCAGCTTCACCACTGCATCGAGCGCCGCCGCATCATCTTGCGAGACGTATTCGGCACGCCCAGAATCGTGCAGCATCGCGTGCTCCGGCCCAATCGACGCATAGTCCAACCCCGCCGAGACCGAATGCGTCAGCGCGATTTGCCCATCTTCATTCTGCAAAACATAGGAGTACGTCCCCTGCAAAACTCCTGGCGAACCGCCGCGAAAACGCACTGCATGATCGCCCAGCGCCGTCCCGCGCCCGCCCGCCTCCACGCCAATCAATCGCACCTCGCGGTCTTGAAGGAATGAGTAAAACGCGCCAATCGCATTCGACCCGCCGCCCACGCAAGCAATCACGGCCGTAGGCAGCCGCCCCTCGCGCTCCAGAATCTGCTCTTTCATTTCCAGGCTGATGCAGCGATGGAAATCGCGCACCATCGTCGGATAAGGATGCGCGCCCAGCGCCGAGCCCAGCAGATAATACGTCGTCCTGACATTGGTGACCCAGTCGCGCATGGCCTCGCTGATGGCGTCTTTGAGAGTTTTTGAACCCGACGAAACTCCGCGGACTTCGGCTCCAAGCAGACGCATCCGCAGCACATTCAACTCCTGCCGCTCCATGTCCACATCGCCCATGTAGACCACGCACTCTAGCCCCAGCAGCGCACAGACCGTAGCCGTAGCCACGCCGTGCTGTCCCGCGCCGGTCTCGGCGATAATGCGCTTCTTGCCCATGCGCCGCGCCAGCAATCCCTGTCCCAGAGCGTTGTTGATCTTGTGCGCGCCGGTGTGCAGCAGATCCTCGCGCTTGAGGTAAATCTTCGCCCCGCCCAACTGCTCGGAGAGCCGCTTGCAATAGTAGAGCGGCGTGGGACGGCCCGCGTAGTTCTTCAGAAGATCGGCCAACTCCGCCTGAAATGCCGCATCCACCTTGGCCCGGTCGTACTCCTGCTCCAGCTCCACCAGCGCCTTCATGAGCGTCTCCGGCACATACCGCCCGCCGTAAACGCCAAAGCGGCCCGCCCTCGACTCGGATGGAATTGCCGGAAGAATAATCGATGCCATAAGGCCTCCTGCGGGTAGGAACGAAGAATAGGGAACTATTCAGTGTACAAGGGTATGGCAATAGACGCCGGAGTTGGGTAGTGTCGTGTCTCTGTATTGTCAGTGAAAACCAGGAAGTCTCTGTGAACGGAATCACAAGTTCAGCGATCTTTGGCGATCCGGGGCTTGCGCCAGCCAAAAATAGACCGAAAACTACATGAGGACTTTATTGCCGATACGGGCAATTCCGCAACTTCCGGGGCCGTCCCGCCCATGAAGCTACCGCAGTGGCCTGTCCGTCCACAGCGCCTTATCGGCGATCGATTGCACCGGGTACAACCGACCAGCCAGCAACTGTTCGGCTTTGTTCTGGTTGATGTCCTGCGCAAAGAGCCACTTCCGCTCACCCGTGCCCCAGATCTTTGCCAGCTGTTCTTCGTTCAAAAACACCTTGGGCGCATCGGTATAGCAGGAGCCCCACAGCATCGACGAGCCGTCACCGTGCGGTGAGCAGGCCTCGCCCATCAGCAGCGCAGGCTTGCCGTGGAAGAAGTCGTGCGCGTAAAAAACCACCGAGGAGGCATCCGACTGGTCGCCGTAAATGATGAATGAGTCAGCCGGTAAGCCTTTCTGGATGATGGTGTCGGCCAACTGCTTGGAACTCAGCATCGGCTCAAAGCGGGCAAAGGCGATATGCGCGGCAATCAGAAAGACGGACGAGGTCAACGCGACACTCACCGTGGCAGCGATGTGCTTGCCCTTCAACCGCAGCAGCCACCCTGCGGCCGGACCGATCAGCAGAGCAGCGGCGGCCAGAGCCGAGGGCAGCCTCAGCGCGGCAAACGACGGTCCGGTCAAATCGAAGATGTGCGACATCGAGAGTGTGTAATCGCCCACGCCGCGATGTGCCAGCAGAGTTCCAACATCTCCGACAAAGGGCAGTTTGCGCGCCTCCCACAGCCCCCAGCCAAGGGTCGAGGCAGCTACCACGCCCACCACGGCAAAGACCGCCTGCGCGCCGGTCAGCCAGGCAGTCGAAAGCAGCGGCTTGCCGTCCTTTGCCGTCTGTTTCTCCTCGATCCCGGCCAGCACGCCGCCAATCAAAACGAACAGTGGCGGCCAGGCCGGAAAGGTATAGTACTCCTGATTGGTTGAAATACAAAAGAAGAGCAGAATAAAGCCCGCGTAGAGGCTCAGCAGCCAGATGGTGCGACGGCGGAATTTGAGCAGGGAAACGTAGTGTGCCGCGTCCTCGCGAGCGCCAGAACCCAAATCGTTACCCAGGCCGGCGCCGAGATAAAGATCCAGCGCCTCCACCTCGGCGCGCAGATGCCGCATCCACTGCCGGCGGGTCTTCCAGGCAACAGCGGCCACTGCGGGCACAAACAGGCTCCACGGAAAGAGCCAGACCAGATGCAGCAGCCAGTAAGCCAGAAAGGGCAGCTTGTTGTAGTCGTGCGGAAAGCGCCCGCCAGTGAAGCGGAAGAAGTGCTCATTCAGAAAGTAGAAATACCAGAAGCCATGCACGTTGCCGGGCGTGGGATGGTTGCCGATCGGGTTGCCCTGTCCGGGATTGGCCAGCCCCGCCAGAATGTGCCAGGGCGCGGCGATGGCCAGAAACAGCAGCAGCCCGGTGACCGGCTTCATCTGCCGCCAGCGCCGCCCTTGGCCACTCAACAGCAGCAGCGGAACAGCCGCAGCGGCAAAGAAGATAGGCGCAATCAGCCCTTTGGTCAGCACCGCCAGCGCCAGCGCCGCCCACATCCCGTAAAATCGCAGCCCGCCGCCGGCTTCAAAACCGGTCAGCAAACAGTAGAGAGCCAGCAGCAGCAGAAAGCTCAGCAGCGCCTCGGGAATAGCGAAGCGCGTAAAGAGAAACGGGCCCACCGAAGTCAGCGCGCCCAGCGCCGCATAAAAGCCAGCCCGGCGTCCAAAGGCGCGGCCGGCCCACAGCCAGCCCAGCCAGGCGCAGCCCAGCAGCGCCAGCGCATTGGGCAGGTGCGTTGCAAAGGCGTTCTGGCCAAAGACCCGATAGAGCGCGGCATCCATCCAGTAAGGCAGCGGCGGCTTCTCCAGGTAGCGCAGTCCATTGACCTTCAGCGTTACCCAATCGCCGCTCTCGGCCATATGCTGCGCGGCCTGCGCGTGGCTGGCGTCCACATCGTCCAGCAGCGGCGGCGTAAACAGCGAGGCCAGAATGACAGCGGCAAAGATAGCCGCCAGAAGCGTCCATGCGGCGCGCGCGGAAATCGGTTTTTGCGGGGCTTCCAGAGCGTTGTTCGGATTCGTCATTAAGGAATCGGAGATCAATTCAAGAATACCAGCCGGGCGTCCAACCGATGCGGCATCTTGATCGGCCAATCCGCGCCTGCCGGGTGTATTGTTGGAAGATCCGCAAACTCTGCAGCTTGGACTCCGTCTAATTCGCCAGACGGGGGAAATCCGCCCCATTGAAAGGACTCCGCCATGCAAAGGCATCGTCTGCTTCTTCTTTCAGGGTTACTACTAACCGCGATCTGCGGGCTCACTGGCGCGCGCGCACTGGCCGCCTCCGGACCAACCATCACCGCCACTGGCCTCACCATGCCCTCCAGCGGCAACGGTTCCAGTTCCTACACCATCACCGGAATTCCCGGCGCAGGCACCGTGATTATGAACTGCTTGTTCACCGGAACTATCACCGAGGCCAAGATTCCCTTTTGTGAAGGCGGCCCGGTCGTTTCAATCCCCGTCACTGCAGGTCAGACCCTCACCGGCACCGTCACCTTCTATCCCTACGGAACAATAGTTCCAGTGAGACTCCACAGATCGCCGCGCACCAATTGTCTGCCTGCCGCGGGCCTCGCGCTGGCCGGCGTTTTGATGCTTGGCTTCGGCCTCCGCCGCAAGTCCCCGCGCTGGGTTGTTGCGATTCTTTTTGCCGTGGGCGCATTGGTCGGCGCAAGCGGAATCAGCGGCTGCGGCGGCCTCAGCAAATCCATGACGCCCGGCACCTACCAATACACCATCGTAGCCACTTACCAGGACACCGCCACGCCAATCCTAAGTGCCATCATGGAAACTAACATTGAGGTCGCAGTGCAGTAGCATAAGGACGCCTCTGCATAAGAAGATGCTTTGAAAGGGCACGACTTCATTCGTGCCGCAAAACGCGCAAAATTAAGGTTGGGCTTTAGCCCCTGAGGGATGCTTTTCGCCAATGTGACTTTTGCCATGGGTTGCTACGTCACAGTTCGGGAACACCCGCAAAGCTATCTGCGTACCTTTGATGCATGAAGCACCTGCGCCCTTGTTTACGCTGGAGTTTATTTATCGCTGCGGTATGGCTCGTTGTCTGTATAGCCATAGGCATTCTGGCCACGGAGATGGCGCTGCGTCCGTGGCATCGTCCGGTGGAACCGGAGTTACAAATCGAGGCTCAGGCCGTTGCGAATCGCTACCACGCAAAATTGGCCGAGGTCTCTGTTATTGCCAGCGACGGAGTTATACTGCGCGGCTGGAGCATGAGGTCTGCGCAAGCCAACGGAGCCGCCGTGATCCTGATGCATGGCGTGGCGGACAATCGCGCTGGCATGTTGGGCAATGCGGACTTGCTCCTAGGTCACGGCTATTCCGTGCTGCTGCCAGACGCGCGTGCGCACGGAGTTAGCGGCGGCGAGATGGCCACCTATGGCGTAAAGGAAGCCGGCGACGTGCGGCGCTGGTATGATTGGCTGCAACAAACGGAGGCTCCGCGCTGCATCGATGGTATGGGCGAATCAATGGGAGCCGCGCAACTATTGCAAGCTCTTCGCACGACTCCCGGATTCTGCGCCGTCGTGGCCGAGTCTTCCTTTGCAGATTTTCGCGAGGCTTCTTATGATCGCCTGGGAGAGAAGCTTCATGCTGGCGCATGGGCCGGGCGCACTCTATTGCGTCCTGCCGTGGAAGCGGGCTTGCTCTATGCGCGCTGGAAGTACGGAATCGATCTTGCGCAAGCCTCACCTGAGAATGCAGTCGCTGCCAGCCGCGTTCCTGTCCTGCTGATTCACGGCAAGAAAGACACAAATCTTCCCGCGTACAACTCTGAGATGATCCTGGCGCACAACCGTTCGCGCATTCCCGCTGTCATATTGTGGGAACCCGCCGAAGCAGACCACTGCGGCACGGCCGGAGCAGAACCGCGGGAGTTTGAACGGCGGGTGATTGGATGGTTTGAAAGCCACGATGCTGCGGGACAACAATGATCCCTACTTGCCCCTCCAAATCTCACCGCCACGCACAATCAAATCCACAACGCTTTGCCGCATAGTGCGCCCTCGGATGGAAGACAGCGCCGGCACAACCCAATCAGGGTTGCTTTGCATGGAATGGAATGGGCTTATACCAGTTGTGAAAAAAGCGCATCAGCGACCGCTCCACAATCAGGTAGCAAACCACACCGGCCACCACGCAAGATAGGATTCCCTGGAATACGCCAGCATCCGCGCTTGGGCTTCCAAAATGGCGCCAGAATCGTCCAATAACATCCAGTGCCCGAATGGTGCAAAGGTAGATTGAATAGGATGCATCGCCCAGAAAAACCAGCAGGCGCGCGGGCACAGAGCGCATGGCGGGAGCGCAGAAGATCACGCCACCTACCAGCAGTGCGCTGGGCAACCCCCAAACCGCCACGCGCAGCCAGCAGTCCTGCCCGGCCGGAATCGACGTTGCTGCACTTTTGATCCGGTTCATAAATACTGTTAAGCGGAATAGGCGACCGGCGTATCTCTGAAAAAGGCCTTTACGCTGCCAGGGATAAAAACAAGTTCGTCCATGTGAAGTGCGGCAGCAATTTGAATTTTGGCATTGTTACCATCGGCACCTTCGATCCCATGGCGTGTCTCAAGCTCTTGCCGCTCCCCCAAGACTATCGACTGCCATTTTTGGGTTGAATTTGGAACAAGCGAGTAAAGAGGCAGATAGAGCACATTCATTAAAGTTTTAAGATCAATTGCCGCACGGCTTTGATCTTGAGCAAACTGCAAATTGACCATTTTTACCGTTCGAAGCCCGTTTATCCATTCTGGGAGCGGCCTTCCAAAACCGTACCCGATATGTCTGACAACCTCAACTGGAGTGCTGTACAGTAAGGGAAAAGCCTCGAAGGAGATTCCCTTCAGTGACACTTGACGATCTGATAGGTTGGCTCAAGCAGATCCCTTGGGGGTTTTGGTTTACTCTGGCAGTCTTTCCCTTGTCGTGGTATTGGCTTTATGAGAAGCGCCAGGCCGCGTTGTACAAGGAACGCGTGGCTGAGAATTGGCCGATCGTAGAGGGCAGAGCATGGTCCACAGTTGGCTCGGGGCTTTCACTGGGAAAGGACACACAGGGATATAAGGCCTGCTTTACCTATAGCTTCAGCGTGGTCAGAAATGGCGAGACCGAGTATTTGTCTGGTAACTTTTCCCGCATCTTTTCAGATGGCGCCATAGCCCAGGAGTGGCTCAGGCTGGTCCGCTCGCAAGAGATACCCATCCGCGTCAATCCGGAAGATCCCAGCATCTCGGTTGCTCTCTTCGCCGATCTGATTGCCAAATTTCCTCTGCCCATTCCGGCGATTCTGGAGGGCGAACTGCAAGACCCCGCGGCCAATCCCAAACAGCCGCATATTCTGCGCTGGCCTACTGAGATGGTCGCATTGCTGGTGGCGCTGGGCTTCTGCCTCAGCCTGGTGGATCATCTTCTTCGCGTGCTTGCCGATGCGCCGCTCTATCCCAAGCTGGCTCCCACGCTTTGGATAGGATTCGCGGTTGTGGTGATTCCCTTCGAGATATGGTTCTACCTGAAATCCAAGACTCCATCGTTCAAGCTGCGCGTACCACAGGCCAAAGGCCCCAGCAACCGGCGCCTTGCAGTCTACGCGCTCAACCTTTACGCTTTTTTTTACCCGCTGATCACGGGGACGCACTTTGTGGAATATTACAATCTGCACTGGAATATGAGGCGTTTTGATCCTCTGACCAACGGCGCGTTTCTCACGATTCTGCTGGGTAACTTTGCCGCCTTCTTATACGGCAGGCTGGAGAACATTGAAGACTCGCCCAGCTTCCCGGCGTCGGCCTCTCCTCGTAATTGAAGGTGAACTGTCAGAGCAAAACATTGCGGGGCACTCGATTACTTTGCCTCTCCGCCCGGCGCGTAGTAGCCTTCGCGCGTGACTACGGTAAGGTCGTCCTTGCTGGCCTTGAGCGCGATCTTGTGGAAGCCGCCTTCGCGATCTACCGCATCCGGCGTGTAGGTCAACAGGTATTGGCCGCGCAACTCCTCGGCAATCTGGCTATAGATCGCTTCTAGCTCGTCCTTCTTTTTAGCCTCGAAGTAGCGGCCTCCGGTGCGCGTGGCAATCTTCTCCATGATCTTCTTGCCGTCCACCTCCGTCTGGCTGGAACCGCCTCCTCCGCCACGACGTCCACCACCGCCTCCTCCACCAGGCCAGCCACCGCCACCGCCGCCGGGATAACCGCCATGATGTCCGCCACCGCCGCTGGGATTGCCGTTCTCGCCGTGCTCCTGTTCGCCCTTGAAGTAGATGGCGTAAACGGAGACATTGGCCCGGTCGGCGGCATCAACCGCGTCATTCAGATCCATCTTGCTGCCGCGATCCACGCCGTCGGAAAAAACAATCAGCGCTTTGCGTCCCACTTTGGGCTTCATCAGATCGTCTCCTGAAGCCAGATAAATCGCATCGTAAAGCTGTGTGCCTCCACGGCCGCCGTGTCCCTGGCCGTGCGGCTCTCCGTCGCCGTCGCTCTCGCCTCCGCCGCGCTCTCCTCCACCGCTCTCGGAAGCCCGAGAATCGTTCTGCGCGGCCCGCGTCGGCCCCATCTCGTCCAACTCGCGATGCAGCTTGGCGCGCGATGTGGTAAAGTCCTCCAGCAGCTCGACCTCGCGGTCAAAGTGGAGGAGGAACGCTTGGTCGACACTCGGACGGGTAGCCGCGCTGGGATTGGCAAAAGAGTTATCCGGCAGCATCGTATCCACGAATTTGCCCACCGCCTTGCGTTCTTCCTCGATTGCCCCGGAGACGCCGCGACTGGTGTCTACAAGAAGCCCCAGCCGGAAGGGTAGGTCAGTCTCGCGGGTAAAACTTTTGATCTTTTGTGGGCGTCCATCTTCAGTCAGGGTGAAGTCGGTGGCCTTAAGGCTGGCTACCAGCGCGCCCTTTTTGTCACGCACGGTAACTGGCAGCACGACCTCGCGGGACTGTGCCTTCGGCGTTGCGGCCGGCTGGTCAGGTCGTTCGGAGGCAGGCTGTTGGGCAGGACTGACCATAGGCAGGCAGGCGAGGGTGAGCATCGAAAGAACGAGGAGGGGAACAAATTGGATTCGCATGGACTTAGAGGAGAAGCTCCTTCCTCCATTAGACGCAGGCAAATCCATCCTGTTGACGAGTTTGGATCGGTTTCTGAAGCACGACCCGCTCGGCTTCGATGATCTTGCAAAAGCTCTCGGAGGTGGTTGCCCAGTCCACAATGTCCACCTTGAAGGACAGATTGGATTCGGAGAAATCTTGAGCCAGATTGGCCAGAATCTAGAGCGGTAGGGGTGTCAGGCCAAGAATAGCCCGATCGAGGTCCGAGTAGGTCTTGGCGGCCTGCCGAGCGCGGTAGCCGAAGGCCCACACTTCGCGGTCAGCCACATGCTGCAGCACCAATTCGCACACAATATTCAATTCTTCGGGTTGAAGCTCAACTTCAGGCAACTTCATTCCTCAATCTGACCTTGCAATTTACGCAGCAGGAATTGCGCCTCGGCCAGGAACGCCGGTATGCCCTGTACAACCTCCAGCGCCACGGCTTCGTCGTTGGTATGGCTGGATCGTCTGCGCATTTCGCGATAACGCTTCCAATCGGTCCAGTTGCCCAGCAGCAAGCCTTGCTCATTGGCAGTGCGGCTCAGATCGGCAAAGGAGATGACATCAAAGTCGGCAGGATTGGCGGAAGCGGATTCAAGATAGCGCTTGAGCATCTTGTGGCTGATTTCATAGGTGAACGCGAAGCGCAGAATCAGGCCGTCGCGAATCTGCGTGTCTCCGGTGTCGGAGCGATCGCGATCAAGCCCCTCGGCTAGACGTCCCAACACATTGGCAAGGGAGGAAAGACCCTGTTTCATGCCGATTTCTCTTCCGTTGAGGCCGCAACTCTCCCAAGGAACATCTTCACACCTCCGCCGGAATCATGGTTAGTTCGAAGCCG
>CAZDYU010000019.1:0-48218 GCA_964509755.1 uncultured Occallatibacter sp.
GCCAATCTTTCGCAAACTCAGCCCTCATTCCAGAGCCTCCAAAACACCTGCCTTTGCAACTCTAGTATCAGAAGGGCTTTTCAGTGAGGAAGGGCTCGGGCTTGAGTGAGCCGTCTCGCTGGCGGACGAGCATCTGTACTTTGCCCTCGGCAGCGTCGAGCTCGGCTTTGCAGGCCGCCGATAGGCCTACGCCTTGCTCGAATAGTTGAAGGGAGTCTTCCAGAGCCAGGTCGCCCTTTTCCAGTTGTTCGACGATAGTTTCCAGCTTCTTGAGCGATTCTTCAAACGAGGGCATGGCGATTCTCCGTAAACTTTTCTAAAGTCTAAGCATAAAGCAAACCCCGGAACTTTCGCGTCGGGGTTTGCTGTAAACATCTTCGCCCGCGGGCGTGCAGAATAACTTCCCTGCATCGCGTTCGCTGGTCTTTGCCAAGCCAGAAGTGGAAGTGGCATCTTTCAGGTTCGCTCCGAGTGGCAGTTGTGCTAGACTCTACTTTTTGCTACTATGAACTCACACATGGTCCGCGCCTCCCAAAGACGCTCTTGTTGTCGCCTGTCGAAGAATCTCGACGGGTGCATGAACTAGTCTCTGATTTTCCCTTGCAATTCATCAGAAGACGCACCCGGTAGCTGAATAGCCGGTGTGCTCAATCCCAGCATTGGCCTTCAGCGTACTCCCCAAACTGAAAGAGGTCTCAATGCTGGCAGCCACAACGCTAACTCCTCCATCGCCCTCCGCAAGCCTCTCCGTCCCTCGTCGCCTGAGCCATCTCAAGCTGCTTGAGGCTGAGAGCATTCACATTCTGCGCGAGGTGGCATCGGAGTTCGAGCGGCCCGTCATGCTCTATTCCATCGGCAAGGATTCATCGGTGATGTTGCGCCTGGCGCAGAAGGCATTTTATCCAGCACCAATTCCCTTCCCTCTTCTGCATGTAGACACCGGTTTCAAATTCGCTGAGATGCTTAGCTTTCGCGATGAGATGGCCCGCTCGGTGGGTGCCGAACTTCTGGTCTGGCGCAATGAAGCCGCAATCGCCAATGGAACCAATCCCATTGCGCTTGACACCAAACGCTGTTGCGGGTTGCTGAAGACGCAAGCGCTTCTCGATGCGCTGCGCCACTACAACTTCGATGCGGCCTTTGGCGGCGCGCGCCGCGATGAAGAGAAATCCCGCGCCAAGGAGCGCATCTATTCTTTCCGCGACAGCGCCGGGCAATGGGATCCCAAGAACCAGCGCCCCGAGCTTTGGAATCTCTACAACGCCCGCGTTCACCCCGGCGAGAGCATTCGCGTCTTCCCGCTCTCCAATTGGACGGAGATGGATGTCTGGCAGTATATCCACGAGGAAAAGATTCCAGTCGTCGATCTTTACTTTGCCAAGGAGCGCCCGATGTATGTGCGCGGCGAAGCTCTGCTCCCCATCGAGCAAGCCTTCGTCGCCCGCCTCGGCGAGCAGCCCCAGATGGTCAAGTCGCGGCTTCGCTCACTGGGATGCAGCCCCTGCACCGGCGCAATTCGCTCGGAAGCAGACACCATCCCCGCCATCATCGCCGAGCTGATTAACTTCAAGGTCTCGGAGCGCGCCAACCGCGCCATCGATCACGATCAGGAAGGTTCTATGGAAATCAAAAAGCGGGAGGGATACTTCTAAATGGCAACTCTCGCGGCACAACCATTTTCAGTGGGTGAATATCTCGCCGAGGAGCGCGAAAAGGATCTCCTCCGCTTCTCCACCGCTGGCAGCGTGGACGATGGAAAATCCACGCTCATCGGCCGCCTGCTCTATGACACGCAATCGGTCTACGAAGACCAGGTCCACTCTATCGAGGGAAAAGGCACCACCGCTCCTGGCCAGATTGACTTTGCGCTGCTCACCGACGGCCTGAGGGCAGAGCGCGAACAGGGCATTACGATTGATGTCGCGTACCGCTACTTCGCCACCGCACGGCGCAAATTCATCATTGCCGATACACCCGGTCACGAGCAGTACACGCGCAACATGACTACCGGCGCTTCGACCGCCGATGCGGCAGTTGTGCTGATTGACGCCAGCAAGGGCGTCTTGATCCAGTCGCGCCGTCACGCTTACATCGCATCCTTGCTGCGGGTGCGCAACGTGATCGTCGCGGTCAACAAGATGGACCTGATCGGCTACGACGAGGCCGCCTTCCGCGCCATCGAGGCCGACTTTACCTCCGTCCTCGATCAAATCGCGGAGGACACAGGCAATCCGGTCGAGTCCATCTTTGTTCCTGTCAGCGCGCTGGCCGGAGACAACATTGTCCATCGGTCTGACGCAATGCCGTGGTACAGCGGCCCATCGCTGCTTGAGCTCCTGGAGTCGCTGCCGTCCTCGCTCGATACGCGCACCGAGCCCTTTCGTTTTCCCGTGCAGCGCGTCCTGCGTCCCGACCACACCTTTCGCGGATTTGCGGGCCAGATTGCTTCAGGAACCATTGCTCCGGGCAACAAAATTACCGTGCTTCCATCAGGAAGATCGGCAGAAGTCGCCCGCATCGTCACCTATGACGGCGACCTTGCCCAGGCACACGCGCCGCTTTCCGTCACGCTGGTTCTGGATCGCGAACTCGACATCAGCCGCGGAGATTTGATCGTCTCCAGCAGCGCTCAAGCCGCCGTCGCCAAGAATTTGCGCGCCGCGCTGGTATGGATGGATCAGCGCCCGCTGGTGCGCAATCGCCGCTACCTCCTCAAGCACACCAGCCAGACCGTGCCCGCATTCATTTCAACTATTGCGCATCGCACTAACATTGGTACGCTTGCCCATGAACCAGCAGATACGCTGGAAATGAACGGCATCGGCGTCGTCAACATCGACCTGCTGCGACCCATCGCCGTGGACTGTTATGCCGAGAATCGCTCCACCGGCGCATTCATCCTGATCGACGCAGAGACTAACAGCACCGTCGCCGCGGGCATGATTACCGAGGCCACTGGAACTGCTGCGTCAAACTCCGGTCCGGTGACGGCGGATGAAAAGGCAGCGCGCTGGGGCCACCGCGGCGGCGTTCTTGAATTGTCGGGCCCGGTTGAATTGATTGATCGCATCGAGCGCTCGCTCTTTGTGCGTGGAGCCGTTACCGCGCGCATAGACCTTGACTCTGGCATCGACGCCGCCACTGTGAATCATCTGCTCCGATCGAAGATTCTCTCCGGCATGATCGCGCTGGTTGTCAATCTAACCGGAGAGCAGACACTGACTGCACAAGCCGAAGGCGAGCGAATCACGATCGAGGCAAGTGACCCAGCCGTGGCCACCGCCGCCGTTTATGAACTGTTAGTGAGATGCGAGATTCTACTCTCGTCTGGAAACGCGGATTGGATCATTTAGAACCTTTGATGAAGCCAATGTTTTGAAACGGCACGACTTTTGTCGTGCCGCAACAGCAACAAGAATGGGTTGGGCTTTAGCCCCTGAGGCAAACAATGAGCACCTCTGAAATCCACGAGCAAGTGCAAACCAAACTCGACGCAGCCCGCGCATTCCTTGCCCGTGAAATCTCCGGCAATGCCGATGTTTGCCTCACATGCAGCTTTCAGGCCGAAGACGTCCTGCTCGCCAAACTCGCCATCAAATTGGATCCGCGCATTCCCATTCTCTTCCTCGACACCGGCTATCACTTTGCTGAAACCTACGCCTATCGGGACCGCATCGCCAGCAAATGGCAACTGAATCTGATCAATCTGCTGCCGGCGCATACCGTAGCCGAGCAGGAGTCCGAGCACGGTCTTCTCTACCAGTCCGCGCCCGACCAATGCTGCAAGCTGCGCAAGGTGGAACCGCTCTTCAAGGCAGTCGCCAATTACCGCGTTTGGATTACCGGTATGCGCCGCGAGCAGGCAAAAAGCCGCACCGCTCTTGAAGAAACCGCACTCTTCACGCTTCCCGGCGGCAAGCAGATTTTGAAGCTTGCGCCCCTGGCCGCCTGGACCACGCGCGACGTCTGGTACGCCTGCGAAGAACTTTCCATTCCGCTGCTGCCTCTTTATGAGCGCGGCTACTCCTCCATTGGTTGCGAACCATGTACCACGCTTCCACTTGATCCCAACGATCCGCGTTCCGGCCGCTGGGCCGGCCGCAAGGTTGAATGCGGCATTCACATTGAAGCAGCCCCTGCGCATTAAGGAGTGGAATGCAGTACATCATCGGTTTCATCATCGCATTGTTCATCGCTCTCACCGGAGTTGGCGCGGGCACCGTCACCGTGCCTGTTCTGGTTCTCTTCCTCGGCGTGCCCGCGCCCGTTGCCGTCGGCATCGGCCTCATGTTCGCCGCCGCGGTCAAGCTGATTCTTGTCCCCGCGCAAATTGCCCGTCGTAACGTGGCCTGGCGAACACTTGGCTTCATGCTTGTCGGCGGCATCCCCGGCGTCGTCGTCGGATCGCTTTTTCTCAGGCATCTGGTCAACGCCGGATCGCAGAACCTGATGAATGCGCTGCTGGGCACGATTCTTGTAACAACCTCTGCCTGGCAAATCTTCGTTTACTTTCGCCCCATGCGTCAAAGTTCGCGGCCACCAGATCGCAGTCGCTTGCTGGCCTGGCTGATGTTTCCTGTCTCCGCTGAAGTGGGCTTCTCCTCGGCTGGCGCCGGTGCGCTGGGTTCCGCGGCACTGCTCAGCCTGACTTCCTTACTTCCCGCGCAAGTGGTGGGCACGGACATCGCCTTCGGCTTTGTCATCTCGCTCATTGGCAGCGGCGCGCATTGGTTTTCGCACGCCTCCAATCCTGAACTGCTCTTTCATCTGATTGAGGGCGGCGTCGTCGGGGCCATTGCCGGAACGCTGCTCAGCACCCGTGTTCCACGCCGGCATTTGCGCTTTGCATTGTGTGTCTGGCTGTTTATCCTGGGCGGACAGTTCCTTTTGAACAGCTACACGGCATGGGCAGCCCCCAGCAAGGCGGCGGTAAGCATCTCTCAGGTGGGGCATTGGAAGTAAGTCGGATCTTCTATCCGCAAGCATTGAAAAGCGGCAACTTGCTGCGATTCAAACCGCCTTTCTTCCCGCTTCATCCCCACATTTCCACCCCTCATCCGCTTTTGCTGCCCTTCGTCGGGATTCCCTCGCCGTTTCACCTCCTTCCGTCTATCTTCCAATCAGAGCAAAATATACGGAAGGACACGGCCCATGGATGAAATTGTCAACGTCGAAGCAGTCAGCCGAAGCTTTCCGCTGGACACCAATCCAGCCCATCACCCGGCCCACAGCTTTGTCAGCGCCCTCTCCCACGCCACTCTGCGCGTAACGGCCGGCGAATTCCTCGCCATCTCTGGCCCCAGCGGAAGCGGTAAAACCACCCTGCTGAATCTGATCGGATGCATCGATCAACCCACCACAGGGCGCATCCTGGTCGATGGCGTCGATACCTCCACACTCAAGCCCAGCAGCATGAGTTCGCTTCGCCGCGAGAAGATCGGCTTCGTCTTCCAGACATTCAATCTCATCCCCGTCTTTACTGCTGCCGAAAATGTCGAGTATCCGCTGCTGATTCAGGACGTCAGCAGCAGCGAACGCCGCCAACGCGTTGCCGATGCTCTCGATAGCGTAGGTCTCTCCGCCCGCGCCAACCAGCGTCCCGACCTGCTCTCCGGCGGCGAACGCCAGCGCGTTGCCGTGGCCCGCGCCATCGTGCATCGTCCCGCGCTGGTGCTGGCCGACGAGCCCACCGCCAATCTCGACACCCACAACGCCACCCAGCTCATCGACCTCATGCATGGACTCAACCGCCGCCTTGGCCTCACCTTCATCTTCTCCACGCACGACGCCCGCCTGCTCGATCACACCGAGCGCATCGTCCGCCTCTGCGATGGCGAAGTAATTTCTGATCTATTGAAAGGAGACAGCCGTGGCTAAGTTCCTTCTTCTCGCCTTTCGCAACGTCTTTCGCAACCGCCGCCGAACCATGATGACTCTCTTCATGGTTGGCGGAGGCGTAGCCGGACTGCTGCTCGTCGGCGGCTTTTTCTCCTTCATGTTCTGGGGCCTGCGCGAACACACCATCAACAGCGGCCTCGGCCACCTGCAAATCTTCACCGCCGATCACTTCAACCGCGACGAGGTTCGCGTCCTGGACACCGGCATCGATAGCTGGCGTCAAGTCGCCGCATCCGTCAAGACCGGCGGCCATGTGCGCGGCGTCGCTCCCCGCATCGAGTTCTACGGCATGGTCTCCAACGGCGATAAGTCATCCGTCTTCATGGGTACCGCCGTCGATCCGGCCGCCGAAGCCAGTCTCGGATTCTTTCCCACTCGCTTTGAATCCGGCCGCGACCTCAACAACAAACCGGGAGGCGAGGTCGAAGCGCTGATCGGCAACGGACTGGCCAAGTCCATGAACGTCAAGGTCGGCGATGGCTTGACGCTGCTGGCCATGACCTCCGACGGCGCGCTCAACGGAGTCGATGTCCAGATCGTGGGCATTGTCAACAATGGCATTGCGGAGATCGATGCGCGCTATCTCCGTATTACGCTTGCCTCCGCGCAGCGTTTGCTGCAAAGCGACCGCGTGACTAATCTTGTTGTCGGCCTGGACAAAACTGAAAATACCGACCTAGTTGCGGCCGAACTCGCGCCGCGCCTGCACGGCCTGCCGCAGCAGTTGGTCCTCAAGAAGTGGATCGATCTGGCCACTTATTACAAGCAGGTCCGCTCGCTCTTCAGCACCATCTTCGTCTTTCTGGGAGTGATCGTTTTCTTCATGGTTCTCATGTCCAGCGTGAATACACTGCTGATGACCATGTTCGAGCGCACCCGCGAGATCGGCACCATGCTGGCCATGGGCACCCCCCGCGCCTGGATCGTTGCACTCTTCATGTTTGAAGCCACAATCATCGGAGTGCTCGGAGCCATTGTCGGAGTCGTGGCAGGCAATCTGCTCGGTGTGCTCGTGAACCACTCCGGCCTGCATCTTCCGCCGCCTCCCGGGTTTACCGAACCTATGAATTTCCGGGTGCTTCACGTGCCCAGTCTTATGATCGGCGCTTCGCTGCTGGTCATCGCCAGCCTGGCGCTTGCATCCATTCTCCCGGCGATCCGCGCATCCCGGCTGCAAATTGCGGAGGCTTTATCTCATGTCTAAGATCAACTGCATTCTGCGCACTTTCCTGTTGCTCTTCGTTCTGAGCTTTCTACTGGCCTGCGCGCTCGTCTGCCGCGCCGCAACTCCCGACGCCGAAGCCCTGCTCAAACGCTCCGACGCATATCGCAACGGCTGGCCCTCTTATGTTTTGAAGGTCAAGATTACTCATTACGAATCCGGCAAAACCGACGAGGAGAAACTCTACGAAGTCTCGCAAAAAGGCACGGAGAAGACTTATGTGGAATTTCTGAGTCCCCGCGAAAAAGGCCAGCACCTGCTCATGCTGGGCGACGATATGTGGGTCTATCTGCCTGACACCAGCCGCCCCGTCCGTATCACTCCGCTCGAACGCCTCAACGGCGACGCCTCCAACGGCGATGTCGCACGCACCAACTACGCGGTCGATTACTCGGCCGTCTATCTTCGCACCGAGAAACTCGGCGCTGAGAACTGCTACGTTCTTGATCTCACCGCAAGGCGCAAAGGCTCGACCTATCAGCGCATTCTTTACTGGCTGCGTATTGAGGATGCGCGTCCAGTAAGGGCTGAATTCTATTTAACCTCTGGAAAGCATATTAAATCCGCCTCCTTTGATGAATACGTGTCGGTTGGTGGAACGTCCCAACTTCGCCGCTGGACACTCTACGACGAAATTCGTCACAACTCCCGCAGCGTTCTGGAATACTCAGGCATTGCACCGCGAGAATTGCCAGACAAACTCTTCTATCAAGGACGGACGGATCGCTTTTGAATCACATGATAATGCGATTCGCAATCTCGATTGTTCTTGCGCTTATTGTCTGGCAGTTCCATGCCGTCGCGCAGGACGCCCCACAATCCGAGCCTCGGCACGATTTTCGATACGCCTTTTCCGCAATCGACGATGCGACATTCGATAGCGATCTTCGCCCGCCGCTGCCGGCCACAGCGACAATGCTCAAAGATCCATCTGTCACATTGCTGCAAAACCAGTTGCTTCTTGAACCATCCTTTACTCTGCGCTACCATTCGCGCTGGAGTCTTGCATCGAGCGTCGTAGGCCTTGCCGATACCTTTCACGGCCTTTCTGCTGCGGATTTCAATCCCCCGGCAGGCTACCCGCAGGTAGTTACATCCCTCAACGCTGCGATCGAACCCTATACCGGAACGCGCACCCAGTTCCGTGTCAAAGAAACCTATGCAGGCCTCTCCGCCGGCGACTTTGATTTCATGCTAGGCAGAAGAATTGTGCGCTGGGGCACGGGGTATGCATTCAGTCCCGCCGGCGTTCTCGATCCGCCTCGCAATCCCACCAATCCTACTGACCGCTTGAATCTCAACCAAGGCCGCGACATGGTCAAAGTGGATTACGTCCGCGGCCCACATGCTTTTTCGCTCGTCTGGTCCACTTCGGCGCTGGCGCCGGCAGGATCAAATCTGCGCGACACCACCGCCTTCCGGTATAACATTCTGGTGCATGGTTTCGACACTTCGCTGATCGCTGGCGACGACCGCGGCGGAGACGCTTTTGGCGGTCTCACCTTCACTCGCGTCTTTGGCCAGGCCTGGGAACTGCACGGCGAGGGTGCCTGGCGTGAGCATGAAGCAATTCTTTTGGGCGCAAAATACACCACCACAACTGGCGTATCTTTTATCGGCGAGTTCTACACGCCGCCCAACATCCCGTACTATCGAAATATGTCCATAGGGCCAACCGCGGGCCGCCAGCATTATGGGCTTATTTATGCCAGCAAGTCGCGCTTGCGTGAGCTGCCCGGTTGGAAGCAATGGGATCTCTCCGCGTCAATTGTCACGAATCTGGACGACCGCAGTTACACCGCCATCCTGGATGCCAACCGAAGATTCGGCAATCATTTTTCTTCCTATCTGCACATGGAAGTACCGCAAGGAAGCAAGGCTTCCGACTATGGAGCTACTCCCTACTCCGCGGCGACTTCAGTAGGAGTTAGATTTCAATTATGATTTGCGAAAACATTCCGGCCGATACCAAAGTTGCAGCTAGCCCTGTGCGAAAGCGAAGCTACGCCTCAACCGCGATCAGAATCGTCTGCTTTATCTGCGCCAGCACGCTGCTAATCGTCGTGCTCTTGCTCTCCCTGGGAATGATGCGGCTGTCACAGGGAGGCGTTCATATTCTGGCCGCCTTCATTTACTCCGCGATGATAGCCATCCCTTCTATGTTCGTCTTGAACTGGATTGGCACTCGATATAGCGAGAGATTTCCTCGTTTGGTTGTACTCATGTATGCCGCTGCCCAGGTATGCACGGCAATTGCAGGCAGTCTTGCCGCCGTCCTTATCCTCCAAACCATAGGAATTATTCCAAGTGGGAGATATTGGATCGAATTACAATTCTCACTTCCCTTCGCAGTTGTCATGTCAGTGATGATTGGCCTCAGTATCGCCACCTATGAGAAGCTTCGATACAGGCTTCAGGCTGCCAAACTGGAATTGCGAACCAGACAACTCGAGCAGGAGCGCGCATACAAGCTGCTTGCCGAGGCTCAACTCTCCTCGCTTGAATCCCGCCTTCATCCGCACTTTTTGTTTAACACTCTGAACTCCATTGCGGCGCTGATCCCCAGGGATCCGCAGTTAGCAGAAGATACCGTTGGCAAACTCGCCTCCCTGCTTCGATTCTCGCTCAATGCCAATCGCAGCGGCTTGGTTCCGCTGGGCCAGGAGATCAAGATCGTCCGCGATTATCTGGAGATCGAGAAGACCCGTTTCGGTCAACGCCTGCGCTATGAAATCAATGTACCTTCAGTGCTCAACGACATCAAGGTGCCGCCGCTCTGCCTTCAATCGCTGGTTGAAAACTCTGTAAAGCATGTAGTTTCTCAGCGCCAGCAAGGAACAGAAATTCAGATTGCGGCATCCAGGGACGGCAATCGCCTGCGCCTGGAAGTCATCGACGACGGCCCCGGATTTTCACTCGATTCCATTACTCCCGAGCACGGCCTGGGCAATCTTATCGGACGCCTCGAACTTCTCTTCGGCGCAAGCGGCCAGATTGAAGTAACTCGCCAAAGCGAAAAAACAATTGTCCGTCTCACATTTCCCTCATAATGGAAATATCCATGAACGCCGCCCTGCTTAACGCATATCTCGTGGATGACGAACCACTGGCCATCGAGCGCCTTAAGCGTCTACTGGCCAATGCCGGCGCTATCTCGATTGTTGGAAGCTCCTCCGATCCGGCAGAGGCTCTTGATTTTCTGAACGGCGAACCCGGCAGGAGCATCGATGTTCTATTTCTCGATATTCAAATGCCCGGCATGAACGGCTTTGAGCTGCTTTCACGACTCGACCGCCAGCCTTTCGTCGTCTTCACCACTGCATACGACGAGTATGCGCTCAAGGCCTTCGAGGTCAACTCGATCGATTACCTGGTCAAGCCAATCGAGCCCGAGCAATTGACGCGCGCGCTCAAGAAGCTGGACCGGCTGCGCCCCGCCGCCCAGCAGGATTGGCAGCAGAGCCCGCAACTGCCCGCGCTGCTCAAGGAGCTTGCCGCTTCTCTGCATGGAGTCCAGGCCAGCCGTCCACGCCGCATCGCATCGCGCGTCGGTGAGCGCATCTCGTTTCTGGATCTGGACGCGATCACTCATTTCATCGCGCAAGACAAGCTCACCTTCGCTGTTGTTGACGGGCGCAGGCACAGCGTCGATCAGTCGATCTCAGAACTCGAACGGCGGCTTGACCCCGCGCAGTTCCTGCGCGTTCACCGTTCCGTTCTGGTGAATGTCAACTGGATTCACGAGGTAAACTCCTGGTTTGCGGGCAAGGTGATCCTATCGCTTAAAGACACCCTGCGCACGCAGATCCCCGTCGCCCGCGATCGGGTCCGCAGCTTGAAATCGCTGCTCGGCATCTAGCTGAAAACTCCTCATCTGCGTCCCTGTGCTCTCCGTCACCCGGCTCTCGGAATCCCATCGAATAGAATTGAATCGAGGAGTCCAAGAAAAATGTCTCGTAAAGCCCTGATCGCCGCCAATTGGAAGATGTACAAAACGCCTGCTGAAGCCAAGGCCTTCGTCGATGCCTTTTTGCCGCTCGTTGCCGGTCACACGCGCGACGAGATCGCTCTGTTTCCCTCGCCTGTGCTGCTGCCAACCGTGATTGCAGCCGCCAAGGGGTCGAATGTGGCCGTGGGCGCGCAGAACATCCACTTTGCCGAGGAAGGCGCCTACACCGGCGAAACCTCGCTGAATCAGCTTCAGGCCGTCGGTGGAACACATACCCTGATCGGCCACTCCGAGCGCCGCCAGTATTTTGCGGAGACCGATGAGATCGTCAACAAAAAGCTTCATGCGGCATTGAAGCATGGAGTTGTTCCCATTGTCTGCGTTGGCGAAGTGCTGGCCGAGCGCGAAGCGGGCAAGACCGCCGAGGTGCTCAAGACCCAGATCACAGGCGCATTTGTTGGCATCACCGCCGAGGCCGCCAAGCCCATCGTGATTGCCTATGAGCCGGTTTGGGCGATCGGCACGGGCAAGACCGCCACGCCTGCAATCGCCGTTGACGCGCACAAAATTATTCGCGCAGAAGTGGCCAAGCTGCTGGGCGCGGATGTGGCCGCGGCTATCCGCATTCTCTACGGCGGCAGCGTCAAGCCCGACAACGCGACCTCGCTGATCGGCGAGGAAGAGATTGACGGCGCATTGGTGGGCGGTGCCAGCCTCAAGCCGGATTCCTTCACAGCGATTGTCAAGTACTGATAGCGGATTGGTTCATCGGAGTTATCATCCGCCGGATACGCATCCAACTAATCGGGGACCGCATGTGCGGTCCCCGATTTGTTTTGTAGAGTTGGTAAAGCGTTATGGGCAGACGCCTGCTCCGCCCGCGTTGAAGATACCCTGAACCTGCGCGGTGGTCAGGGCCGCGTTATAGATTTGGACTTCATCGATCAGGCCGTTGAAAGCGTAGTTAGCCGTCAAGGTTTGCCCGATGGCGAAGGTAGAACCGGAGTAGGAAACCGTGCCATTCCACACCGTCTCACTTGATGGAGACCAAACCGGTTGAAGTACTCCGTTGTAGTACATCAGCGGCTGATGATTCGCCGTTGCGGTGACGGTTATCAAAACCCATTGATTGAGCGGCACCGCGGTGGAGGAGTAAGTGGTGTACCATGAACTCCCGTTTCCGATGTCCAAGTCGAGGCTTCCCGGAGTGATACCCGAGTAATTGTCAGACCCGAAGAGGTAGAGGCCGATTCCCGCATGTGTACTGCCATCTTCGCTGCCAAAAATGGTTTGAGCCGGTCCGGACCCGACATTGGCAGGATAATTGGTAACGTAAATCCAGGCTGACATGGAGAAGTTGTTCTGGATTTGCAGATCGGTCGGTACCGGCTGGCCGATCAGCACATATTGGTTGCTGCCGTTGAAGCTGAATGCGTCGTTGACCGCGCCAACGGCGAAGCCAGTGCCGTTTTCCAGCGTACCATTGTTGTTGCCCATGTGGTCGGTGGCGTCGTCATCACCCTTCCACCAGGAAACAAGGCTGCTTGCCGGAAGCGAGGATTGCGGATAGCAGGCATTGGCCGGAGTTACAGTTGCCGAGCAGGAGGCTGCCGTGCCTCCGTACTGGCCACTGCAACTCCAACTGAAAGCGCCGCCTACATTGGTCAGCCCTGAGGCGTTCCCCGACGAGCAAAGGTTGGACGTCGGAGGAATGCTGAATGTACTGCCGTTGGCTGTGCCGCAGGCTCCGTTTACCGCGGCGGTTGTGCCGGTGGTGAACTCGCTGAAGACATAGCCGTTGTCGTAGAAGGCATAACCGGCCAAGTTGAGGCTGTTGCCGGCCACGTCATACGGCCACCAGTTGTTGCCGTAAATGGACAAATCGTAGATTGTAGATTCGGCCAGCGGCGTCGTTGGGGTCAAAGTCACCGTTGTAGAATCCGGCGAGATGCTGACTGTAACTGGCACGATGGTATTCGTGTTGTGAGTCTGGAGATAAATCTGACTGGATGTGATTAACGTCGGATTCATCGCTTCGTTAAAGGTCACCGATACGGAGGCCGGAACTCCCGTAAGGGTCGTGCCGTTGGCTGGTACGGTGGATGCAACGGTGGGCTGGCTCCAGTCATATCCCGTTCCCGTAGTAAAGGAACTGGTAGTGGTTCCAGAGGCAGGATTGCCGCTGATGTCGGTCACGCCAGCCACGTTGAAGGTGTAAGTGACGCCCGGTAGCAGCGCCCACGGCAGTTGCACATCCGCAATGTAGTTTCCATCCTCTGGGTACACTGCAATCGGCTCGGCGCTGCCGCCGGCTGGCGTGAAGGTGATGCTGGCCATCGATTCAGTGGCGACAGGCTCGTTGAACAGCAGCATCAGGCTGGTGTTGTTCCACGGTCCGCCGATGGTATTGAGCGGAACGCCTGTTGAGCCGTTCGGCGGGTTGGCGCTGACCAGAACCGGACCTGTGCTGTCTGGGCCGCTGGCTGTATAGAAGCCGGCCGAGCCATTGCTTTGTCCGTTGCCGGTCAAATCGATGGCGCTATTGCAGTAGTAAATGTACTGCGAGTTGGCGAAAAGCGGCGTGGTTGGCGTCATGGTCACCGACATCAGATCCGTAGACCACGTGAAGTTCACCGGAACATTACCGTTGTTCACGTAGCTGTAGATGTAGGTATTAGAGGCCGTAACGCTGCTCGGATCCATCGGCTCCGTGTAGTGGCAAGTAAAGGAGGCGTTGGTGGCAACCCCGGGCTGCCAGTATCCGAAGTCCAACGTGACACTCGGAGTCGAGTAGTCGGGTGTAGCCGTGGTGGTAAAGTTTGCGGTTGCTGCCGTAAACGCATTGCCCGCGTAATCCAGCAGGTTTGAGGTTGCGCTTGCCGGATTGACGCTCACGGTAATCGTGCTCGACGGCGGCAGTGGATTGACCGGCGAGAAGTTGATCTCGCGCACGTCGCTATTGGTGTAGTTCCACGACCAGGTTCCGGGGACCGTATTGCCTCCGGTAGTAATGGTCATATTGGACGAGTTGATGGAGGCGGTATCCACTGCCTTGGAGAACCAGAAGCGGACGTAGGCATTGGTTCCTACGGTCGCCGAACCGTCGGGCGGCCCAATGGTCACCGTGCCGGAAGTCGCGTCCGCCGTCGCGGAAGAGACCGTGTTGAAGACAGCGGCCCAGCAATCGCCCTGCGCATTCACGCCGTTGGTGCCTTGAACGGAGCTGTTGGTGCAGATTCCGTATTGCGTAGATGGAGTGAGCGGTGAAGCCGGCGTCAGTCGAACGATGTTGGGCGCGGGCTGGCTGATGGTCACCGTTTGATAACTGCTGGTGCCCCAACTGTAAAGGACCACATTGTTGGCCAGCGACGCCGCCGCGACCGGTTGGCTGTACTCAACGTCCATCTCTGCGTTAACGGGCACGCTGGCCGATGAATACGTGGGACTGACAGCGATCACCGTTGGAATCGCAGTGGCAGGATTTGCCGCTGCAGCCACGATGTAGAAGACTCCGCTGTTGCCGTTGAATGCGTCGCCGTAGACGTCCAGCACACTTCCTGAGAGGAACCACTGAACCGTCGCGCTGTACGGGAACGGAACGGTGGGCGTGAACTGGATTTCATAGCCGCCGGCTGCCGCCTGCACGTTGCCAGCGTAAACTGCTCCGTTCACGGTGACGGTCAACTGACCCGGCAGAGTGGAAGGATTCACCTGGCGATTCATGTAAAGAGTCAGCAGCGAATCGGTCGGAACACTTCTTGCGTTGTTCCCAGGAGCCTCTGACTGCACACTGCCATTGCCGGAAGCGGGGTTGCCGCCAGTGGTGAATGTTGAGACAAACGGCGTGGATGTGCTTCCCGACACAGTGAGCGTATTGCCAGACGGGTCGGAGATTCCGCCAGCGGGCAGTTCAATGGTGTAGGTGGCGTTTTGGTAAAGGACGCCGCTGTTGAAGGTCAAGGTGCGGTTATCCGGCGACATGCTGATGCTGCCGCGATCTTGCAGGCCCTGGCCGGCAAAGAGCAGCGCATTGTTGTTATTGTTGTACACGCTGTAAGGATTGATGCCCTTGTTGAAGGTGATCGAGACCGGCGTGTCGGGCCGTACATTCGTTGCGCCACTGGCCGGGCTCACAGAAATCACCGTCAAAGCCGAAGTATCCGGCGAACCGGTAGCCATGTAGAAGTACATGGCGTTTTGCAGCCCGCTGCTGGCGTTCCCGCCATACGCATCGCCCAGCACGTCGGTAAGCCCGCCGGTGATGCCTACATAAATCTGCGCTCCCGGTGGATAGGGATTCGCAGGCGTGTAGACGATGGTATTGGAGCCGACAGGGGTTGCACCGCACGTTCCGCCAACCGTGTACGTTCCGGCGAGCCCCCAGTTTCCGTTCCAACTGTTCATTACCAGCACCGTGCCAAGATTCAACGTTGCCGGATCTAGAATCTGGCTGAAGGTCATGCAGATCTGCTGCGTGCTATTGGTGATCGTCGACCCGTTCGGGATGCTCTGACTGGTCAGTGTAAGCCCGGCGGTGGCGGCGGTCGACCCTGTAGTAAACGTGGTGGTGGAAGGAACTACCGCGTTGCCTTCCTGATCCGTAAAGCCGCTGACCTTCACCGTATAGGTCATGCTCGGTTGCAGAGCCGCGGCCGGCACAAAGGTGAATTGCTGGCGGCCAGAGTTGAGTGCGAAGTTTTGCGTTCCAGCAACCAGGGCGTTGGAGCTATCGAACAACTGAACATTGTTATTGCCCACGCTGCTGAAATCGACAACCGAACTTACCGATACGATAACCTCGGCATTCAACGGAATATTTGTAGCTCCATTGACAGGACTGACGCTGACTGTGGGTCCGCTGGAGACAGCGCCGCCGTTTGTCCAGAAGTAATTCGTGCCACCGTTGCCGTTGTTTCCGTTTTCATCCTGGAAGCTGCAGCACGCGTCAAAGCGATACTCGGTGTTGGGCAGCAGCGGAATCTGCGGAGTCATGGTCACTTCGGTCCCGTCGGGCGACAAGGCGATGGTGGTCGGAATCCACTGACCGGTGTCGTACAGGTACATCTGGAAGGTGCTGCTGTTTACGGTGATTGGGTTGAGAGGCTTGCTGAAACCAAGCTTCATCAGCGTATTGGTTCCAACTGTGGAGTAGTTCATCGGCGTGCCGTAGAGCCAGGTCGGAGGGCTGATGTCGTAGCTGGGGCCGGTTGTAAAGCTGTTGGTAACGGTTGCGACGGTGTTGCCGGCCGGATCTTTGGCGCCTGCAATCGTCATTACGTAGGTGGTGTTCGGCTGCAACGGCACGGCCGGAATCAGTTGCAGAACTGTGTTGGCCGCACTGAGCGAAGTCGAAGTGGTTACGGTGCTTCCTCCCTGGGACAGCGTTACGCCATTCAGGAAGTTCGGATCGATCGGCGCCGAGAACTGGGCTTCGATAATCGCGTTAGTGCCCAGGCCTGTCGATCCGCCGATCGGGTTGAAATTGACCACCGTCGGGGCGGTTGTGGCACTGGCCAGTTCGGCGTAGAAGACAGCAAAGTAGCTGTTGACTTGGTTGCCGGCAAGGTCGGTACCGCTGTTGGCGTAGAGGTAGTACTCGCGGCCAGCAGAGAGCACCGAAGTTGGCGCCAGATAGGCAACCGTCTGGGTCGAGTTCCATGTCAGCGTGGCGGGAACTGTGACCCCCAGCAGGCTGTCATAGATGTAAATGTTGCTAGTGTTGAACGACGTCGCATCCATCGATTCGCTGAATTGAATCGTGATGGCGGAGTTGGTTGGAATGCTCTCACCGTAGGAGACGCTGGTCCAATCGACGGAAGGAGAGGAGATGTCGGGCAGCGAACCAGTTGTGAAGGTCGAGCTGAAGGTAACCGGGTTGCCCACCGTGTCGAGAACACCATTGAGGCTCATGGTAAGCAGCGTATTGATCGGTAGCGGAGCATTGGGCACAAACTCGACGCGTGTGTCGCCGGAGTTGAACCAGAAGGTGCCTGCCAGCGGCGTTCCGCCATTCAGCAACTGGAAGGTGTTGGCATTGACGCTGACCGGATCGATGGCCTTGCTAATGATCACGCCCGGAGCTTCGTTCACTCCAATATTGGTGGCGCCGCTGTATGGCACCGCGCTGGTGACGGTCGGCAGTGTGGAGTCGGTTGCCGTGCCCGTGCGCTCCCACCAGCTTGTGGCGGTCGCCGGCACACTGGTTGTGCTCTGCACGCCGGTCGTGATTTCCACGTAAATGTAGTCGTTTGCGGGCAGTGCGGTGTTAGGTACAATCCGCACCTCGTTGGGCTGCGGCATTGTAAATGTCGCGGGAACGTTGAGGTTGTTATTGCTGTCGTACAGATAAATGTTGGTCCCGTTGGCCGCGGTAGCATTCAGCGGAGTGTTGAACTGAAGGTCGAAGATCGTATTCAACGGAACTGGGTTGGTGTAGCTCGACGGAGAGGCCACCTGCACACTCGGCGTTAGCGTGGCGGTGCTGGCGGCAACGTAGAAGTAGCCGCTGGCGCTGTTGAAGTTGGTATCGTATGTGGTGTCGATCAGGCTGCCGGTGGTCCACCACTGAATCAGCGAGCCCGGCGTCCACGGAACACTGGGTGTGAAGATGAGAGTGTACCCGTTATCAGTCACATTGACCGTGCCGGGAACGGCGACATTGTTCTGCGCTACTTCCAACCCCGCGTTGGCGCTGCCTGCATTGATAGGCAGATTCGTGTAGAACACGATGGGAAGATTCGCATTTACACTGCCTGCGCCGTTGCCGGGCCGCGTCGAGATCACCGAGCCATTGGTGTTCGAGTCGTAGTAGCTGGTGGTGAATTGGCTGGAGTAGCTGGGTGTAAGCGCATCTCCATTCCAATCCTGCAATCCGCTGCCAAGGAAGGCAGTCATCGTAGCGCTGGAGGGCAGCGCACCGCAGTTGAAGGCGATCGACGTGCCGTCTTGCGATCTGCTGTAGTTGCCGCCGCCGCACCACGGACTTTGCCCGTCGTTGACAAACAACGCATAGTCGTTGGAGTTGACGGTGTTGATGTTGAGCGAGCGGTTGAAGGTAGCTACCACTGGAGCGCGCAGGCCGACGTTGGTTGCACCGGCGGTTGGCGCAAAAGCAAGCACCGCGAAGGGTGTTGTGGCAGCAGTAGCCGAAGTGCCCGTGTTGAAGTAGGTGAGTTGCGTGTAGTTGCTTCCGTTCGAGGCGCTGTCGCCGGCCAAATCATACGGTCCATTGACTGCCCCAACCCAAATCTGTGAACTCACAGGGAATGGAGTGTCCGGTGTAAAGACCACCGTGTCATTCCCCACGTTTGTCGTGCCGAGGACGTAAGCGCCGTGTATCTGCTGGCTGCCGTTCCAGCCCACCATCACCGGCAGAGTGCTGTTGCCCACCGTCGCCGGGTCAAGCGAGTTGCTGAAGACGAGCGTGATGGTCGTGTTAGTAGCCACGTTGCTGGTTTGATTAGCCGGAGTGGCGCTGAGCAGCGACAAGCCGCCGGTGATGCTGGCGCCGCAGGTTTGAATGGTGGCCTGCAGGCGGAAGCCCTCCTCGCTGTTGTCTGTCGAGCCCCAGCCAAGCGACAGCACATTCGTGCCGGTTGCCAGATAGCTGGTAATCGGAATATTCAGCGGATAGAGGCTTTGGTAGCCGCCGTAGAAGCCGCCGCCACCGTAAAGGTTCAGGTTGCCCATGATGGCGGTCCCGTTGATTGCCAGCAGCCCGTTGTCGTCAATACCCATACGCCCGACCAGGCAGAGATTGGCCGGCACACTTCCGGAAATGTTGAATGTCGAGTAATACAAGCCATAGGTGTTGCCGCTGGTGCTGGCCGGATTGATGGTGATCCAGTCCGAATTCGGGCCGTTGGGTGCCCAACTGCCCCACCAGCCAGCATCGCCCGGTCCCACGGTTTGAAGAGGCGAACTTGTGCCTGTGGTGCACCAACTGGGAGTTGGCGAGATGCTCGATGGGCACCCGAAGGTGCTCTCCGAAGGCGTACCCGTCTGCGGGATATACGACCAGTTCGCGTCGTCGGTGTCGTTGGTGGTGATGAGCTGGCCGCTGGCATTGAAACCTGTCGAAATGTTGAGCGGAGCTATGGAAGTAGCCGTCGTAAAGCTGTAGCTGCGGGTTGTGCCCACGTTGCCAACCACGTCCTGATAGCCGCTTACCTGCACCGCGTAAGTTGTTGCAGGCACCAGCGCCGAGGTTGGCGTGAAGAAGAGCGTCACCAGGTCGCTGGCCAGCGATGCACTGCCACTGATAGCCGAACCACCCGAAGGCGTGACTGTGATGATATTGCTCACTACAGCCGGATCGATGGGCGAATTGAAGTGCACAATCACCTCAGCGTTCAATGGCACACTCATCGCCGTATTGGTGGGCGAGATCGAAGCCACATCCGGCGCAACCAGATCGGCGCCCGCACCCGTTGTGAAGTAGGTGTTGGTGCCGTTCAGGTAATTTCCATCGGCATCAAAGTTGCCCCACGCCTGGTACAACCTGTAGTACGTGTTGGGAAGCAGTGGGAAGGACGGAGTAAAGGTGGCGCTCAAACCGTTTGGAGCCACCGTCACCGTGCCGTTGATGTACTTGCCGCTGTCGTAGTTGTACATCAGCAGATTACTGGTATTGATATCGAGCGGGTTGATCGGCTTGGAGAAGGTCACCATCGGCGCAACGTTCGTGCCGACATTGGTCAGGCCATTTGCGATGTCGCTTCCGGTGTAGTTCTGCGCCGTATCCGTGCCGCTGCCGGTCGTGAAGGTAAACGATCCAGGCGTCAGCGCGTTGCCGGCCGTATCGGCCAAAGGCGCCCCATAGCTCACCGTGTAAGTTGTGTTCGCCGCCAAAGCGGTTGTGGGAGTGAAGTAGAGAACATTACCCGGTCCCCAATAGGGCGATCCATACGGATAGCTGTTCCACGTAAAGGTTCCCGCCACACTGCCGCCGGTCGAAGTTACAGTCATGCCAGACGCCGTGTCCTGATTCATGTCAGTGCTGAACTCAAGCTGAATCGGAACATTGGTGCCGACTGTGCTCAAAGCTGGCGGATTGGCCGCAACCACTGTAGGCGCGGTGGTGTTGGCGGAGAAGACAGTGTACAGGTAGACCGCGTAGTTGTTGATCGAATTACCCGCGGCTGTAGCGTCTTTGATTCCGCTGGTCAAGTTCAGATAGTACGTGGAATTGACTGCCAGCAGAGCATTGGGCGTAATCGTCAACACGCGGCCTGTCGCATCCACATTGATGGTCACCGGTACCGGGATCCAGCCCTGGCCCTGATTGCTGGTCAAGTACAGAATGACTGTGCCGCTGGTGCCGTTATTGGTGAAGGTGGTGCGATTCATCGGCTGGCTGAAGACCGCGATGAACTGGCTGTTAGTGGGAATTCCGCCGGCATTGGCGCCGGGGCTCAAAGAGATCAATGAGGGTGCCGGTATCACCACTGCCTGCACCGTGAAGCCACCGCCAATACTCTGCGTGGAGCCGCCGGTAGTCACAGAGACTCCTGCCGGGCCCAAAGGCGCAGCCGCATCAATATTGATGGAAACAGTTACAGTAGTCGCCGTGGCTGTAACCACCGGACCGGGCAGACCAGGACCGGCAGCGCCCACCACGGTGATTCCATCGGCGGGCGTGCCGATCGTGACCGTAGAAGCCGTCGTCCAATTGGTGTACTGGCCAGTGATGGTGACCGTCAATGCGGTCTGGCCCGGGTTGCCAAAGTTGGGAGAAATCTGCGTAATCGCCGGCGTTCCGGCAGTCACGGCAAAGCCTCCGCTCAGTGTCAGAGTTGTTCCATTGGTTGTAACCGAGACATCGCGCGTTCCTACCGTGGCATTCGAAGCGACGGTAATGTTCGCGGTCAACTGTGTAGTGGTCACGCCAGAGATGAAGTTCACTGTAACGCCCGAGCCAAAGCTGACCGTCGAGAAGCCCGCCTGGAAGGTGGTGAATTGGCCGTTGACTACAACGCTGAGCGTTGTGCCAGCCTGACCGAAGGTCGGCACGATGGTGGTGATGGCCGGTACTCCAGCCAGCACGCTGAAGCCGCCGGTGATGGAGGCCGTCTCCGGGCCGGTCACGACCGACACGTTCCGCGAGGCGATCGTCGCCGTCGGACTGATGGTGATGTTGGCAACCGCTGAAGTCGCACTGGTGGCGTTCAGCGTGTTGACCGCGATGCCCGCGCCAAAGTTTGCCGTGCTGCAAGGCGAGCAGCCGGCCGCCGTGTTGAAGTGCGTGAACTGGCCGGTAAGAGTGACGTTGAACGGCGCGTCGCCCTGGTGGCCGGTAGGCGGATTGACCGCCGAAAGATACGGACTGCCCGTAGTGACCGTAAATGCGCCCAGTTCTGTTGCAACCTCGCCGCCCGTAGTCAGCGAGACGTTGTAGGCTCCCAGTGGTGTCCCATTGGGAATCGAGATGGTGACCACTGCATCGAGCGCATCGGTAATGGTGAGTCCGGTGACATTGATGCCGCCGCCAAAACTGGCCGTTGTGGTTCCTTGCGCCCAGTGAGTCTGGCTGCCTTGGATCGAAATTTGGAGGTTAGAAGCACCCTGAGGACCTGTATCGGGATTCAGAAGCGCAACAATTGCGGCCGGTCCAACGGTGACGTTGAAGGCATTCGTCATCGAGACAACCTGGCTGCCCGACGTCACCGAGACATTCCGATAGCCTAGCGTCGTGGTGGGCGAAATGGTGATATTGGCCTGCAACGATGTGGTGCTCAGCGCAGTCACCGAGTTCACCGTGATGCCGGTGCCGAAATTCGCCGTCGTGCAATTGGGCGAGCAGCCGGCAGCCGTGTTGAAGCTGGTGTATTGCCCAGTGAGAGTGATGGTCTTGGTTGCGCCCTGAGCGCCGCTGGATGGAACTACAGCCAGCAGTTCAGGCTGCGTCTGGGTAATCGTGAATACATTGCTCCCCGTGGCAACTTCGCCAAGAGTGGTCGCCGTCACAGAGACCTGGCCCGCCGGCGCCGAGGCGTTGACGGTGATGTTCGCTGTAATCGTAGTCGGAGAAGTTACACTCCAGCTATTGACAAGTACATCGGGGAAATTGAGCGTTGTGGTTCCCTGCACCCAATGCGTATTGGTGCCGGTAATCGTCACGCTGGGCAGATTCACGCCCTGTCCGCCGGTGTTGGGCGACACGCTGTTAATCACAGCCGGTCCTGGGGTTACGTAGACTGCATAGTTCAATCCCAGCGTCTGCGAACCGGTGGTGACAGTCAGGTTCCTCCAGCCGACAGCGGCCGTCGGTTCCACATATCCGTCCACCGTCATTGATGTCGGGCCGGTTACGTTCACGTTGGTCAAATCGATTCCCGGTCCGTATGAAACAACGGGCGGATTCGCATTCGACCAATTCGTTGCCTGGCTCAGAATGGTGAAGACAGCGCTTCCCTGCTGCGGCTCCGAACCAGGTCCGGAAGAGAGCAGATACGGCGTGCCGGCCTGCACCACAAAGCCGTTGTTCAGTGTGGCAATTTCGCCCAACGTTGTGGCTTGTACGTTGGTCGGGCCCTCGGGAGCATAGGCCGGGATCGCCAGCGTCAGATTGGCGGTTGTGTTACTGGTGACGCTGGTGCTTGTCACCACGATGCCGGCGCCGAATTGGAAGGTGGTTGAACCGTTCCAATGGGTATTCTGGCCGGTAACCACAACGGATACGGTGTTGCCCTGCTGGGCAGTGTTCGGGGTGACGGAGAGAATCAGCGCCAGGCTAGGCGTTACTGAGAAGCCAGCGCCGCCGACCGTGACCTGGTTGGCAGTTGTGGCATCCGGTGTGCTGGAAACCACGCTGCGACCGCCCAGATTGGCCAATTGCGCGATGCTGATACTCTGCGTCGCAATTGTCGGTCCCAGAATTGTCGGCGGACCGTTCGTCGTTACACCCTGGCCAAAGTTGAAGGTCGTCGTGCTGTCAAAGGCCGTGAACTGGCCGATGATATTGACGATCAAATTCTGCGAACCTTGCATCCCAGCGCCTGGATCGACAACGCTCAGAGTCGGCTGTGCCACAACCACGCTGAAGGCGGCGTAGTCTACCTCCGTGCTGGGAATGTTCGTCGTGCCCGGCGTTGTGAGGGTCAGAGTGCTGTAGGACGAGGTCGCCGTGGGGCTCACTGTCACCGTCGCATAAGCCGAGGTGGGACTGGTGACCTGGAAGTTGTCCACGGTCACATCGGCGTTGAATCCGGCGAGTATGGTGCCCGTAACCGGATCGGGATTCCACTGCGTGTACTGGCCGTAGAAGTTGATGGTGAGCGTCTGTCCAGGGATACCCGAAGACGGATTCTCGTACCAGATATATGGCGTCGGTGGCGGAGGCGGAGCCTGAACCAGGAAGTTCCCTGTCAGAATCTGCGTTCCGGCCGGCAAGCCCGTGGTTGTCACTTGAACCGTGCGGTAGCCAAGTTGAGCCGCCGGATCGATGTTGATCAGGGCTTCAAGGTGAGTCGTATCGTCCACCTGGAAGGAGCCGGGAACAACGGTAATGCCAGGGCCAAAGTTAACGGTAGTGCTGCCAGCGGCCCACAGAGTATAGAGGCCGTGGACCGTCACCTTCAGTGAGTTGGTGCCAGGCGTTGCGCTGTTTGGATAGAGATACGTAATCACCGGCACGCCGCCAGTCACCACGAACGCACCGCTATCGGTCAGCGATTCGCCATTGGTGACCATGTAAATCGAGCGCGCTCCCGGATTCGCCGTCGGAGAGATGCTCAGATCCACCGTGGCGCTGGTTGGGCTATTGATCACTACCGAGTTGATGGTGATGTCATAACCGCCGCCGGAGATGTAGAACTGGGTAAAGTTCTGCGCCCAGTGCGTATCGAGGCCGGTGATGTTGGCAATGATCTCCTGACCCTCGTTGCCGGTTGCCGGAGTGATGGAACTGATAATCGCCGGGCCGGGAATGATGCTGAAGATGTAGTTGCTGACAATTTCACTGCCTGTACCTGTTGGAACGCCCGGTGTGCAACCAGCGTAAGTGACACCATTCACGGCAACCGGGGGCTGATAGGCGCAGGACACTCCGGGCGTGGTGACCGTCACCAGCCGTCCGCCGGGGTAAGACAGCGGATCGATGGTGATCTGCGCATCCACTTCCGTTGCGCTGATCCAGGTTACAGACTGCACAGTGATTCCCGCGCCAAAAGTGGCCGTGCTCAAGTTGCTGAAGTGCGAATACTGGCCGAGCAGCCGGACCGTGCAATAAGGCAGGACCGAGCAGGTCGGGCTGGTGATGATTGGCGCGCCCTGTTCGGCCTGATTCGGAATGGCCTCATTGAGCGTGGCTACGCTCGGAGAGACCGTGAACGAGTACTGCTGGCTCGCAACCTGGCCATAAGTAGACACTGTGACCGTCTTGAAGCCCGGTGTTGCAGCAGTCGAAACCGCAACCGGCACAGTCAGGCTCGTCGGGCTGTTCACCTGGATCTGCCCGATCGCAAAGTTCGGGTCGCCAAAGCTTACGTGCGTCACGCCGGCCAGGAAGTTCGTCGCCGAGCCGAGGATCGTCACCGCGACCGTCGAACCTTGAATCGTCTGTAGCGGTGAGACGCTGGTGATCTCTTCAGCGCCTTGCGAGACGCAGAAGATGCCAGGCTCGCCGGGTGCGGTAGCGCTGCCCACTACCTGCTGAGTGCCCGTTGTAACAGTGAGCACATGGCCGCAGGGGCTGCTGTAGTCAACATAAGCCCACGGGCTCACGGTGACATTCAGAATCAGGTTGTCGGGATCCACCACGTTGACCGAATTCACTGTGATGTCCTGGTTGAAGGCCGCCGAGGTCGTCGGTCCCCAACTGGTGAAGCGACCCAGAACCTGCAAGTTGAAGGTATCGCCCTGCTGCTCGCCACCGGGCGAGGTAGCCAGCATTGTCGGGAAGCCCTCTTCAATGTCGATTGCCTGTTGCAGCGTAACTACTTCGCCGCCGGTGATGGTCGTCAGCGGAGCGTAACCGATCGGAGAGGTGGAGAGCACGGTGATCTGCACCTGGGCTGTGGTCGGGCTGCTCACGGTAAGCAGGTCGATTGCAACGCCCGGTCCAAAGTTGACGGTGGTATAGCCTTGCAGCCAATGCGTGCCCACGCCAACGATATTCAGCGTCGCGGTTTGCAGTTGGCCGATCACATACGGGGTTCCTGTTCCACCCGATATGCCGCAGAAGTTGGCAATGGTAACCGCGTTCGAATTGCAAATACCGGCCGGCCCGATGCTCGAGATGAGAGCTGCATTCGGCGTAACGCTGAAGCCGGTGCCGCTGACAATCTGGTTCCCGGTAATCATGATCACGCTGTTGCCGCCCACTGGCGCCGTGGGAAGCACGGCGATGGTTGCCGTAGCTGTCGTTGGGCCGGTGATGGTCAAATTGGCCACAGTGACGCCCGCGCCAAGAATCGCTTGTGTTGTGTTCTGCACCCAGTTCGTCAACGAACCGGTGATCGTCACATCCACGGTCGCACCCTGCTGAGCGCTCGATACGCATGGATTCGATCCGGTTACGCAGACGCTTACCAAGCTCGGCAGTGCCGGCGAATCGATCAGGAAGCCGGCGATCAACTGCTCGCTGCCGGTGTTGACGTACACTGCATCCCATCCGGCCGGAGTCGGTGTGGGCACGCCGCTGACCAGATAGCTGGTGGTTATGTTGACGGTCAGGTGAGTCGCGTCGGTCACGCTGACGCTGTTCACCGTGACCTGCGGTCCAAAAAGAACCTGGGTCGGCGTCGCTCCGCTGCTGGACTCAAAGTGAGTATTCAAGCCGGTGATTGCAACATCAAGCGTGACGCTTTGCGGCGCATGATACGGAGAAACACTGATAATCGCCACCGGGGTCTTGGTGACGTTGAAATAAGTGGTGTCAATCTCGCCGCCGGTGGTAAAGGTAACCAGCCGCGCACCGGTTGCGGTGGGGGTTCCATTCGTCGCGCCGATGATGTTGATGGTGCCTATAGCGCTGGTGTTGCCGGTCACCGTGAAGCCCGTCAGCGAGACGCCTTCGCCGGAAATCACCGGCACCGTCGTCGGTCCCCACTTTGTGAACTGACCAGTAAAGCTGACGGCAAAGCTGTTGATTGCAGCGCCGGAGGGCAGCAGGCCATTGGCAGGATTCATCGTCAACGTCGGCGTCGCCGCGCACACATTCACGGATGCGTTGACAATCTGCCCGCCCGTTGCCATCCAGAAGCCATAGGCTCCCGCCGGGGTGTTAGTGGGAACGGCCACATTCAGCAACGCATCCGTCGCGTCACTGATCGTAATCTCATCAAAGCTTGGAGCTGGAACCGGTACTGGATAGAATCCGGCCGTCGTCGTACCCTGTACCCAATTGGTGTTGATCGCGGCGATGGTCAGTGTCAACTGCCCACCCTGCGGAACGCAACTCGGCGTCACGCTGGTGATGGCCGCTGCTGAAGGCGTAACCGTAAAGCTGAACGGGAAGATCGTCACATTGCCGGCGGGGCCGCTGAGCAGGTGCGCCGTGATGGTTCCCACATTTGCGTTATTGGAAATCGTAATCGGAATCGAAACCTGATTCGGCGTTATCACGTTCACCGTGGGTGAAGTTATATTGCCGTCGAAGGTCGCCGAAATCTGGCCGGTCACAAAATTCGTAAACGAGTTTCCGGTAATCACGACATTGAACGACGTGCCCTGCACTCCCGAACTCGGCACTACGGAAAGCAGCAGCGGTGTTGCTCCGGTCACCGTAACGGAGTTGTTCAGGGTTGAAATTTCGCCGCCGGTTGAAACAGTCACGTTCTGCAAGCCGATCGTCGCGCTGGCTTGCACGGCAATCTGAGCTATCGCGGTCGTCGGGCTCGTCACCTGCACATCGCCAACAAGAACGCCGCCGGTAATCGCTACCTGCGTTGCGCTCTCCAGGAAGTGAGATCCGGTAGCCGTCAGGCAAACCGCGCCGCTGAATCCTTGCGGCGCCACCACTGGATTGGCAGTGCAACTACTTGTCGCAGTCGAGTAGAGTGTTACCCCTGTCAATGTCGCGGCGTTCGGTCCGATCTGGAAGGCCTGCGCGCCGGATGTGGCAAACTCGCCGCCCGTCACCAGCGTGATGGTGCGATAGCCGACATAAGTGGTATTGCTGATCGAGATATTCGCCAGCGCATCTGTCGCATCCAGAACCGTCAGCGAATTGATCGAGATTCCATCGCCAAAATTCGCATAGGTCACGCCCTGCGAGAAGTTGGTGCCGGTCGCCGTGAGGGCCACATTCAAAGTCTGACCCTGGATCCCGAAGGCCGGAGTGATGCTGGTCAGCGTGTGCTGGTTGTTCGGATCGGCAATGATGAAGGCCGAAATCAGCGGAGCTGTTTCTGAGCCACCGCCGCTGAGCGGGGTCACAATCTTGATATTGCGCGCGCCATAAGTCACCGGATTCGCCACTGTATTGGCGGCCAGCACCAGCGTCGCGTCAATCGTATTGGCGTTGACGGCCGTGAAGCTCTGCACGGTAATGTCAACCGGGTAAGTGCCGCTATTGATGTCGCTGAAGCTGATAACCGATGACGAGCTGAAATGCGTCCAACCGTTGCCAGTGATGACCACGTTCACGGTCGTCCCAGCCGCTCCCGCGCCAGGAGCAACCACGGACACAGCCGGCTTGGGATTGGTCGCCGTTGCTGAGCCGGTTAGCGGCGCGGTCACTGGGTTGACCCATGTGGTGCTGGTGCCGGCCGCTGCATTCGCGATCGTCAGCGTACCGGTGCGTGTCGTGCTCGGCAGCACGGAACTCGGAGTAAATGTGACATACACGAAGCACGACGAGTTGGCCGCAATTATACCGCCGGTGCAATTGCTGTTGGCCGTAAAGTCGCCTGTAGTGCTCAGCGTGAAGGTCTCCTGCTGTACCTCGTGATTGGTCAGCGTAATCGTCTTGGCCGCGCTGGAGGTTCCTACAGTTTGCGCGCTGAATCCCAGCCCCGAAGGCGAAATCGTCAGCGGGCTGGTGCCAGTCCCAGAGAGATTCACAACCTGCGGGCTGGTGATCGCATCGTCGTAAACCTGAAGCTGGCCGGTGCGAACCCCGCCAATGCTTGGGTTGAATTGCACCGCGAGTGTGCAGGTTGCGCCTGGAGCAATTCCCGCTCCGCCAATCGGGCAAGTGGTCGAGGACTGGATGTAGTCGCCGATCAACTTCAGATTGGTAAAGTGAAGCGTCGTCGCTGTCTGCGCGTTCGTGATGGTGAAGGTCTTGAAGGCGCTGGTCGTACCCACCGGAGCGATGTAATTCGTAATCGACTGCGGCGAGATCGTCACTGGCGCGTTCGCGGCTCCAAGCAAACTCACCGTCTGCGGCGTGCCCAGCGCGTCGTCGTTGATATTCAACGTGGCCGATCGGTTGCCGGACGCAGTGGGACTGAAGACCACCTGAATACCGCATGGGGTCAGCGCAGGCAGCGTTGCGGGCGCAATCGGACAAGTATTCGTTGTGATCGTAAAGTCGTTCGGGTCGTTGCCCGTGATCGTCGCCGAGGTAACGCTCAGCGCGATGTTCTGCTCGTTGGTCACCGTCACGGATTGCGGCGCGCTCTGCGCTCCCACAAACTGCGAGGCAAATGCCAGCGCGGTTGGTAATACCAGCACCGGCTGAATCGCATTCGCGGTCAAGCCGAAGCTCTGCGAAGGCAGTCCTCCACCGAAGTTCACCGTCACCGTCCCTGGCTGCGCTCCCTTTGCCGTCGCCGTCAGGCTTACCGCAAAGACGCAACTGGTATTGGGCGGAACCGTTAGCGGAGTCTGCTGGCAGGTGGTATTGGTGGCATCCAGCGAGTACGCGGCAGGCAAGCCGATCAGCGATGTAATGCTCAGCGCTACAGACTGATTATTGGTCAGCGTCACGTTCTTTTCCGCCGCTTGACCCACCACAACCGTCCCAAAACCAAGTGCCGCCGGACTCAGAGTCACAGCTCCTACCCCGACTCCGGTCAGGTTGGCCGTTTGCGGAGTGCTGGGGGCGTCGTTGCTGACCGTGATTACGCTTGTCGGCGCTACGCCCAGCGATGTAGGCGCAAACGACACGCTGATGTTGCAACTGCCGCCGGGCACAACAGGAGTTCCGACCACGCAAGTCGTGGTGGCGGGAACGATGGCAAAGGGCGCTGGGGCAGCGATTGAGCTGAAGTTCAGCGCAACCGTCTGATTGTTCTTCAATGTGACGGTTTGAGGAGCGCTGGTGGTGCCTTGCGCCACGTTCCCAAATGCAACCGTGCCTGGCAAAAGCTGCACTGAAATCACTCCGGTGCCGCTGAGTCCAGCAATTTGCGGGCTATTCGGAGCATTGTCAAGTATGGTGATTTGCCCGCCAACCGTCGCGCCGGAAGTTATTGGCTTGAATTGCACTCCGACTACGCAACTGGTTCCCCCGGCCAGTGTGCCGCTCAGTACGCCGCCCGCGATTGGGCAGGTGGTCGTGGCGCTGGTATCCAAGGCAAACGGACCGTTGAAAACTGAGCCGCTGATCGACAAGCCGCTGGTCTGATTGTTCGCCAGCGTCAGCGTCTTGGTCGTGCTGGTAAGCCCCAGCGTCAAGCTTCCAAAGCTCAAACTCGCGGGCGTCAGTGTAACGGGCGCAATTCCAGTCGCGCCAAGACTTACCGTCTGCGGGCTGTTGGATGCGGAAAAGGTTGCCGTCAGCGTGCCCGCCGGCTGTGCACCCAGGGCGGTAGGAGTAACCGTCAGCGCCACCGTGCAACTGAGGCCCGCGCCCAGCGTCGGGCTCAAGCAGGTCGAGGTCGGATCGATGGCATAGGGTGTTCCCGCCGTTACTGCGAGTGATGAAATGTTGAGAGTGGTCGCAAGGTTGTTCACCAGGGTCACGGTCTTCAGGGCGCTGGTCTGTCCCACCACCACGTTGCCAAAACTCACCTGAGTCGGCAGCAGTGTGACCGGCGGAGCGCCACTGCCTGTCAGGCCGGCACTCTGTGGCGTATTGGGCGAATCGTCGTTGAAGGTCACTGCCGCGACCGGAGCCGAGCCCACTGCCGTCGGGCTGAAGGTCACGTTGATTACGCAGCTCGAATTCGGCGCTACAGGCGTACCCACCAGGCAGGTCGTGGTAGCCGGAACAATCGCATAAGGCGCGGGAGCTGAAATGCTGCTGAAGTGTAGATTCACGCTCTGGCCATTGAGCAGCGTGATGCTCTTTGCCGCGCTTGTGGTTCCCACTGCTACGTTGCCAAAGGCGAGCGCCAGTGGCGAAACCACCACCTCCGACCCTCCAAAGCCGGAAACCGGTATCGATTGCGCGCCTTCAACGCTATTCCCGTCATTGAGGGTCAATTGCCCAGTGACGCTGCCCGCAACCGTCGGTTTGAAGACAACACCGATGGCGCAAGTTGCCCCGGCGGCCAGCGATCCGCTCACCGTCCCGCCCGCCTGCGGGCAGGTCGTGTTCGCGCTCGTGTCCAGTGAAAACGGTCCGGTGAAACCGACCGAGGTCAAAGAGATCGCGCTGGCCTGAACATTGGTCACCGACAATATCTTCGTAGGGCTGGTCCCGCCGATGCTGGTAGCGCCGAATGCAAAAAACGCCGGACTCAGAGTGAGCGGCGCTACTCCTTTGCCGGAGAGAGAAATCGACTGCGGGCTATTGGTGGCATTGGTCGTGAACGTCAACATACCCGCCGGGGCCGCGCCTAAGGCGCTTGGGGTCAGCGAGACTCGGATGTAGCATGTCTTGCCCGCCGGCAGCGTGCCGGGATTCGCGCAGGGAGCCGATGGAGCTGTCACCAGCGCATATCCGGCGCCAGATACAGTGATGGAGTTGATCGTCAGAGCAACCGCCTGCGTGTTCGTCAGTGAGACCGACCGAGCCACGCTCGCCGCTCCCACCGCCTCGTTGCCAAACGCCACCGATGTCGGCAAAACCGTCGTTTGGGCAACTGCGGAAACCGCAGATACTAAGCAGAAAATCACCGTTAGCGACAACAGAACCACATTGTTGAATTTCCGCATAAGATTCGCTCCAAGGCTGGACATACCGATCTCCTCCATAACTTGCTCTTGCAATCATTCGCGCCGGCGGCCTTAACAGGCCCCGCGAAACATTAGTGATTTTTAGCCTGCGCCCGTTTCAATGAGCGCAAAGCACCGATTTCTTCGATGAACTTAGTTTGCGATTTGCATCGCTCAAAGTGACTCCGACCCGATTGCTATCCACCGCGCGCGCCAGACGTCCATGAGGAAAATGGCCCGGAGAGGCACACTGGTTCGGCGGGGAATGCCAATTCAACGGATTTTAGGCAGTCGATCACCAGAATTGCAAGTGAATTTTCTTGAATATTTCTGAAAACTCTAATGAAATCAGTCGGCAAGGCGACTAAATACCAGGTAATCATCTGGTCATTACCACCGCCAGTTATTACCTGAGAGGTAACAATTGATTTAGCGTTTACGCTCAATAGCCTGTGATACAAAGAGCCGGATACTCCTCGAATCGATGAGCTAACTCATTTCGATAGTGGACACATCGACTCTTGGTTGAGTGCCGTGCCCGGTTAACTTTTCTATAATCTCTCGATCAGCAAACTTTTTTGGTTGTTCGACCAGATTTATCGCAGAATCGCTAAAAGTATTGTGGATAAAAATAATCCATAAACGCGGCGTTTCTTTGCATTTACAGCCCCAGTGCTGTCAGCATTTCAGTCTTTTCTTACGTCTACCTCTTAGTCGTCTGTGCAAAACAGGTCGACTTCGCTAAATAAATGCCGCTCATGCCAAAGAATTTCGTTCCAGGATTCTCAGTAAAGGCGAATATTCGGCGTATGTTTCCGCGAACAGCTTTACAGCCGCCGCAGAAAAGCCAGTGCCTCTTTCAGTTGCGGAAACAGCCCTTCTTCCAGTTTGAACTCCCGGGAATGCACACACCGCCGCAGACCCTTCATCTTCACGGGATGCTTCAAGTGGAGCATCTCGTGGTAAAGCAGGTACTCGATTGCGTAGCGCGGGCTTGAGGGCCGGTCGAAGACCTGGCTCACCACAATCGTATTGTGAGCGGCATCATAGTGGCCCAGCGCCCGCTTGGCCACGCTCTCGCTCCAGGTCAGCTCTGGCCGTCCCAGCAGCCCGCCAAAGAAGCGCAGATTGAGCGAGTCGAAGACCTCTTCCAGATGGTAATAGCGCCCCTCCGGACCGGAAACGCGCTTGTTTCCCCGCGCTCCCCGTATCAGCTCCGTTTGCCTCGTCACCGCCGCGCTCGAAGAGAACCGCTTGTAGCGCAGATTCTGCATCGCATCGATCGGCTTCTTGTACAGTTTGGCCAGCAAGATATGCGCAATCGCGTGAATCACCGACTCCGGCGCGCCCTCCAGAAGATCGGAAAGGCTCACCAGAATCTGTCCCTCGCGCAGCCGTATCCGCGTATTCAGCGAGGTAAATCGCCGGATGCGAACCTCAATCGGCGGCATCGGCGCCCTCGGCCGCAAAGCGCGGTACTCTTCTTGAAAAATGGAAATAAAATCGGCAGCCACTGATTACAGCTTACAGCCAGCAGCTCACAGCAAATAGTCGCCGCGTCTTCAACGGTTAGCTGCTTGCTGTCCGCTGTCAGCTATTTTTTCCCCTCCAGCACCATCAGCCGCTGCTTTGCCAACAACTCCTGATTGGGCATCTTGCCCGCCGAGGCATCCAGAAAATGATGGTAGTACGTGATCGCCCGCGGGTTGTCGTGAAGCGCATCGTAGGCCGTTGCCCACAGATAATATGTCGAAGGCAGCTCAGGCAGGTAACGTGACCGCATGGTCAGAGCGTGCAGCGTAAACATGGGCTGATTGGTCTTGGAGGCCGCAAGCGCCAGCCCGCTCCACCCATCCGCATTGCTCTCATCCAGTTGCGTGGCCTTGTCAAAGACCTTGAATGCCTCTGGAAAATTCGGCTGCCGTAGCAGATTCTGCCCGTGTGCAACAAGCAGGTCCGCATCCTCGGGATTGGCCGCCAGCAGCAATACGCAAAGCTTGTCGGAGGCATCGGTATCTCCCGCCTCGGCCAGCACTACGGCCAACATGCGGGTAATGGTTGCGTTGTCGGGGTGCGCGCCATGCAGCTTGCGCAGCAGCGGCAGCGCCTCGGCCTTATCCTCGGCATCCAGCACCGCAGCCAGTTGCACATTCAGAACCAGTTCATCCGGCGTCTTCTCGATTGCCGCCCGCAGCAGCGTCTCCGCCTCGGAATACTTCTTGCGAACTATCAAGATATGAGCCAATCCGGCATTCGCTTGCGCGGAATTCGCATCTTTGGCCAGCAAACGCCGGTAAGCCGCATCGGCAGCATCCAGTTGGCCCGCCCGCTCAGCCAGACTGGCGGCCAGCAGCGTATCCGCATCCGTCTCCGGTGAGAACCTCAGCGCCTCAAGCAAATCCTTCGAGGCCTCGCCGGGATCGTCCTTCCCGTCAATCTGGGCCAGCGCCCGCCACGCCCGCGCCTTGGCCTCGGCTCCAGCCGCGCCCGCGTCCAGCGCCGTCGCCGCCGCCAGTTCCAGCCGCGCATCCTCCGTCCTTGCCTGCCGCGCCAGCAGCAGCCCCAGTTCCACATGCGCCTCAAACGACTTGGGATTCACCTCCACAGCTCGCCGGTAGAACCCTGCCGCATCCTCCAGCCGATTCTCGGCGTCCGCCACATAGCCCGCATCAAAGAGCGCTCGCGCATCGCTCGGATGCGCCGACAGCCACAGAGCCAGCCTGGCCTCCGCCGTCTTCCAGTCGGACTTCACAATCGCCGCCTCAGCCTCCGCCACCTGCTCGGAAATCTCGGCAGACGTAGCGGCCGGCTCTTCGGCGGCCGCCTGATTCTTAGAGGCACTTGCTGCTTGCGATTCGGGACTTTGGCAATTTCCTGCCACGGCCAACATCAAAAGTAAAAAAAAAACGAAGCGATGCACGGGATACCTCACTCCCAGTTTAATTCCCAAGCCATGCCGCCGAGATCGTCCTTCAGTTCCGGGGCGAACTGCCGGTAAACGTTTGTCAAACTCTTCACTCCTTTCTCCCGCACAATCCTAGAATCGACTCGCCGAATCGCTCGGCCTTGGCCGGGCCCATGCCGTGAATCTCCTCCAACTGCCTCGGGTTGGCAGGGCGCATGGCGGCAATCGCGGTCAGCGTACGGTCATGCAGCACCACGTAGGCCGGAACTCGCAGTCGTTTTGCCTCAGCCGCGCGCCACTCCTTGAGCCGCGCAGCAAGCGCTTCTCCCGCCGCCGTCAATCGTTCAGGCTCCGCCTCCGCCGCCTTCAAAATCACGGCTTTCGTGCCCGTGGCCGTGGCCATGACCGGACCATTCTTTGCAACTATTTTCATCGAGGCGGCCTTCGGTTTTCTCGCCCGCGCCGCAGTTCGCCTGCCAAACTCCTCTACCACGCCGTCGGCAATCAGTAGCTCGACAGGCGAAACCGCCCGCATCTCTAGGCCTGCCTCAGTCAGCCGCACCTTGCGGAAGCGAATCACTTCACCATCTTTCTCAAACTCGGCCTCTTCAATCTCGATCAGCCCGGCCCGCACCATCGCATCCAGCAGCCTGTCGAAGTCATTCCGGTTCATCGCGGCAGCCTGGTCAAGATTCCGTTGCAGCGTGCCAGTAGCCTTGTAGTCCACCCCGCGCAACTGATCGGCAATCGCCTGTATCAGCGCGCGCTCAGCCGCCGATGGCCGTCGAAAGAGCCGCAGCACCGCACCCGCCGGATCGCAGACATCGCAAATGCCGCAGGCCTGGCTGGCATCCTCTAAATCTCCGAAGTGCCGCACCAAGGCCGCCATCCGGCACTCGGCCGACGTGGTAAACCGCAGCACCTTTTCAAATTGCTCGGCGCGGAACTGCGACTGAATCGTGTAGGTCTTCTTCCAGCCTGGACCGCCCGCCGTCACGTTGCCGCCAAAGTCCACCCGCGCCCCGCCGTGAATCTCCAGTTTTTCCAGCGCCTTGTCGAATTCTTCTTCACTCAGCTTGGACGATGAGCGCAATTCTTCTATCTGCCGAGGATCTTCACCAAGAGTGCGAAAGACCTGCTGCAAGTGATCGGCTGGCGGATAGTCGCGGTTGAAGAAAAAGCCATGCATCCGCTGGTCGGCAAAGCTATGCATCAGATAGGTGCGGCTCAATGCGCCGTCCCGCCCGGCGCGGCCAATCTCCTGGTAGTAGCCTTCGAGCGTGGCCGGGAGCCCAGCGTGAATCACAGTGCGAATATCGGCTTTGTCGATGCCCATGCCGAATGCAATAGTCGCCACAACCACTTCCAGCTTGCCGGCCTGGAAGGCGGTCTGCACTTGATCGCGCGTGGCCGCATCAAGTCCCGCGTGATAAGCCGCTGCCGGAACAATGCGCGCCAGTTGCTCGGCCAGCATCTCCGCGCCTTTGCGTGAAGTGGCATAGACGATGGCGGGACGCCGTTCATTGCTGGCCAGCAGCCCGCAGATGGCCCCGACCCGCTCCGGCACCGGCAGTTCGACGACCTCGATGGCTAGATTGCCGCGGCGAAAGCCATGAATGAATTTTGCGGGCTTGAGCATCCCCAACTGAGTCAGAATGTCGGCTTGCACGGCTGGGGTCGCCGTAGCCGTCAGCGCCAGCACGGGCGCGGGGCGGAGCGCGGGCAGATACTGGCCCAGCATTCGATAATCGGGACGGAAGTCGTGGCCCCATTGCGAGATGCAATGCGCCTCGTCGATGGCGATCAGCGAGGGCTTGCGCTTGGCCAGCATTTCGCCAAAGCCCGGCACGCGCAACCGCTCCGGTGCAATAAAAAGGAATTGCAGACTGCCATTCAAATAATCCACGCAGGCCTGGCGAGCCACGCTGCGATCAAGCCCTGAGTGAATCCGCGCCACGCGCAGCCCGAGCGACAGGAGTTTGGCCGCCTGATCCTCCATCAGCGCAATCAGCGGGCTGATAACCAGCGCCGTGCCGCCCAGCGCCAGCGCCGGCAACTGGTAGCAGAGCGACTTGCCAAAGCCCGTCGGCATCACCAGAATCAAATCGCGGCCGTCAATTGCGGCGCGGCAGACCGCCTCCTGATTGGCGCGGAAGCGCGGGAAGCCGAAGACGGAGCGCAGCAGTTCGGACAGTTCGACCGGCTCGGCCACTGCATTCGAATTGGAAGGAATCGTCAAATGGATGAAGGCCCGCGCAAGAAGCGGCAGGCACTCCTTGATGATATTGCACGAGTCGTCGGTAGCTGTCAGTTCAACCGCTCACCTTCCACCGAGATAAGCCTGAACGCGCCGGATATGCGGCCAACCAAGTAAAAAATAACCAAAACTATAATGATGAGACGGAGTGAATGGCTCACGATTCCAATCCTATTGATCCGGCCCATAAATCCCGCGATTTGGGTGCCTCATCCATTCCGCGTTCTTTGCGGAATGGGTAGGACACCTCCACTCTATTTTCGGGCCGGATCAATAGTGCTTCACTCCGCCCCCAAAAACAGCCAATAAAAAGAGCACGGAAGTTCGCTGAAAAAAATACCATCCATGCCAGCAAACGCACTCTATTGAGGTTTAGAAATAGCGCATTTGATCAAGATCGGCAATGAGGCCAGGGCCAGTCGGACGCCATCCCAGCCGCTGCTGCGTCAGCGCGCTTGAAGCTGGCATATCGAGCGCCGCGAAGAACGCGAGCCAGCCAAAATGAGCTGCCGCATCTTCCGGAGAGAGACTGGCAACGGGGATTTTCAAGCCTCGGCCAATGGCTTCAGCAATCTCCCGCATCGATACTCCCTCTTCACCAACCGCATGATATTTGGCTCCCGACTCGCGCCTCTCCAACGCAAGCCTGTAGAGATGAGCTACATCCAGAACATGAGCCGCCGCCCAGCGGTTGCTTCCATTACCCACATAGGCCGAGACTCCCTTCTCGCGAGCCATCTGGATCATGTAGGTGATAAGGCCCTGCTTCACGGGATTGTGGACCTGGGGAAGGCGCACCACGGATACACTGACGCCACGCGCGATTAACGCCAAACCTGCCTGTTCGGAAACGCGAGGCATCGCCTGGTTGAGAACGACCTCCATCTCTTCGGTTGCGACACGGCCTGGTGCAAGCGCCCCAATCCCGGAGGTGACAATCAAGGAGCGATTTGAGCCATCGAGCGCGTCGCCAAGTGTCTCGATCGCGCGCTTATCGATCTCACAGTTCTCCTTGAATTTCGTGAAGTCGTGAATAAAAGCTGTGTGAATTACGCCATCGGATTTGGCCGCTCCGCTGCGCAGGCTTTTCAGGTCTTCCAGATCGCCCCGATGCACCTCGGCCCCAGCTGTCTTGAGGGACACGGCACCCGAATCCGAGCGAGTCAGGCCAAGCACCTGATGGCCCGCATTGATAAGTTCCGGAACAACGGCCGAACCGATAAAGCCGGTGGCGCCAGTTAGAAAAATACGCATATTGAATTCTCCTTTGCTTCAGTTGTCCACTCTGTCCGCGAATTTTGATTCGCGGGATCGTCGTTGCTTCGCTTACGAAAGGTCGCATTTGCATCCTGTCATTCAATAGACGAGGCACAAGCCGCATACGATCTATACTGAAAGTCCGTAATATCGGTTCAATCGTCCGGAGGCCGCATGGACCCACTCTCAGACGTGTTGTCGTTGCTGAAGCCGCAGAGCTATATATCGGGCGGCTTCGAGTTGGGTGCCGACGTGGCCATCCAATTTCCAAAACATCAAGGCATCAAGTGCTACGCAATGCTTTCTGGCCAATGCTGGCTATCGGTGGAAGGCGTTTCCAAGGCTGTGCTGCTCACGGCCGGGGACTGTTTCCTACTGCCGCGGGGGTTGCCTTTCTCTCTCGCAACCGATCTGTCACTTCCTCGCGCCGACTTCCAAACGCTTCGTTTAGCGCGAAAGTTAAGTTGCGCGGCCGCCAGCAATAAAGCCGAGGGGAGCTATATCGCCGGAGGCCACTTTATCCTCACCGGCAGTCATGCCGACCTGCTGCTGAAGTCGCTGCCACCTATCGTGCATATCCGCAAAGAGGCGGATAAGGCGGCCATGCGCTGGTCGCTGGAACGCATGAAGGAGGAGTTGCGCAATCCGCTGCCGGGCGGCTCTTTGATCGCGCAGCAACTCGCCTACATGATGCTTGTTCAAGCTCTTCGGCTGCACTTGGCGGATGGAGCTGCAGGAGGCGTCGGCTGGCTCTTTGCACTGACAGATAAACAGTTGGGCGCGGCCATAGCAGCGATGCATGACGATCCGGGCCATTCATGGACACTTCAGGAACTCGCCGTGCGCGTTGGGATGTCGCGATCGATCTTCGCCCTGAAGTTCAAAGAGACGGTTGGGGCGACCCCGATGGAGTATCTGACACGCTGGCGAATGTTGTTGGCCGGCGACAGGTTGAAGAATTCAGACGATTCGATTTCCGTAATCGCCTCATCGCTCGGCTACGAATCGGAAAGCGCCTTCGGTAAAGCCTTCAAGAGAGTAATGGGCTGCTCGCCGAGACAATACGACCGCAACCAGACCCCGGATACTGGAGGAGTAGAGCGCGCGACATCTGGCCGCCAGACTGGCAATTACATTTCCAGTCCCCTTCTGGGCTATTTCTCCGCATAGAAGGTGTAAGTGGCAGTGTAAGGAATCTGTACGGTTTTACCGGCGTCCTGTGAGCTTTGGCACTGCGATGCGACTGCAACTCCGCCGTGCGTCTCGGTCCGTCGAATAAAAGCGACATTCGCAAGTGTTCCCGTAGCGGTCCCGGCCTTGGCGCGCAGCAAAAGCCATGCAACAGAATTCGCTTCAGGCGCTGGCTGGCTCGCAACCAACTCTCCCCGGACCTGACTACCGTCCAGCAACTTCCATGTAGGTCCGGCAAAGTGGCTTCCAATCACCTTGCCAGTAGCATCCAGCAACTTGGCATCTGGACCGCTCAATACCCATTTGAATCCATCGCGCACACTGGAACAGGAGTAGATCTGGACTCCATCTCCATTTGCTTGCAGCACAGCGTGCGTTCCTGCCGGAGGATCGATCAAGACGCCGATCTGTTGCGCGGAGAGAGCGAGGACAGACACCATAGCCACCATCAGAGATACTGCCAGAATTCGCATGGTGGGAGTATAACAAAAGCCAAATCTGCCCATGAGTAATAGCGACCGGTTGAGAGACATGCTTGCCTGGGCAACCTCCGGATCGGCGACCATTCGCTTGAAGTCCGAATCCCTGCTGGGTTTGTCGTCAAAGCACTCAATCACTTCCATAGATGGAATCCATGCGCAAGGTAAACCATCCAATAGCCATGACCCTGATGCCTGCAAAGCGGAATGGCAAACAGTTTTTGAATCTCGTACCAGCAAAAGTCGGCGGGCTTTCTCTTATTTTCAAGATCGGTCCCCGCTTTTTCCTGGGAGCCGCGGCACGATCACCACAACGTTCTCTTGGACCCTTTCATACCGACCCTCGTATCTTTGCGATAAGTCCCCGTTCTGGCTTGCGCATTACCTGGATGGGCCACTCCACCTCACTGGTTGAAATCGACGGAATACGATTGCTCCTTGATCCTGTCTGGGATGAGCGCGCAGCCCCAACGCAGTGGGCCGGCCCCAAGCGTTTCTTTCCCGCGCCGCTTGCCCTTCAGGATTTGCCGGCTATCGATGCCGTTGTGATTTCGCACGATCATTATGATCATCTCGGCGCAGGCACCGTCCGCAGGCTTGCGACAATGCCGCAGCTTCGCAAGACCCGCTGGATCACGCCGCTCGGTGTTGAGAAGATTCTGCACACTCTCGGCGTCGATGCCACCCGCTGCACTGCGCTGAATTGGACAGAGAGCGTGAGCGTCGGTTCGGTGACGATCACGGCTTTGCCAGCCCGCCACTTCTCCGGTCGCAGTCTCTTCAATCGATTCGAGACTCTGTGGGTATCCTTCGCATTCGCCGGCCCCAAGCATCGCGTCTATTATGGTGCCGACTCGGGCGAATGGGATGGCTTCGTCGATATAGGCAGGCAGTTTGGACCGTTTGATCTCACCATGCTTGAGATCGGCGCTTCAGACCCTCTTTGGGCCGACATTCACATGGGCCCGGAAGGCGCCATCCGCAGCTTTCGTGCTCTTGGCGGTCACGGCCTGCTCATGCCCATTCACTGGGGACTGTTTGACCTCGCGCTCCACGCATGGGCGAAGCCCATCGAGAATGTCTTCGCAGTCGAAGACCTGAAGCTCTGGTCCCCTACACCTGGTATTCCGTCCGACGTTGTCCCCGGAGAAGAAATCCGCTCCGAGTGGTGGCGTTGATTCGGGATGCCCTGAATTGATGGAACGGTGACTATTTACTCACTGGCCAACCGATAAAATGTTTTGGAGGTAGATGCAGTGACAATCCCGGAAACCTTACTCGCCGTGCTCAAGAATGATGGCGTCGTCGCCATTGCCACCCTGGGCGCGGATGGGCCGCATCTGGTAAATACCTGGAACAGCTACGTACAGGTCACGCAAGATGGTCGCTTGTTGATCCCGGCTGGATACTTGCACAAGACAGAGGCCAACATCGCCGTCAACAATCAGGTTCTGGTGACGATAGGAAGCAGCAAGGTGCAGGGGTTGCACGGCCCAGGAACGGGCTTCCTGATTAAAGGATCGGCCGCATTTTTTAAGGAAGGGACAGAATACGACGCCGTAAAATCCAGATTCGGCTGGGCGCGCGCTGTTTTATCAATTACCGTCGACTCCGCGACGCAAACAATATAGTGTGGCTTCACGACTTTCTCAATATTATTTTGGCGATGGAGCGTCTCTTCAGAAATCGTCCTGGGCGCTTGGCTGGCTGAGAACCAGTCTTGCGCTGCGCTGGGCTGGAATCCTAGAAGTTGAAGGTGAGGCCCGCGCTGATGCCGCGCTGCTGCTGGGCAAAAATCAGCAGTGAACCATCGCTCAGCAGATAGGTTCTATAGCCCTGGGCAAGCAGGTTGCGCACATCGAAGACCGCCTGAAAACCGCCGGTACCGTCGCTGCGCAAATGGATCGGCTGGCGGAGGTGGACGTTGAGATAAGGATCGACGGCGTCCAGCGCAAAGGGAGCAACTTGGGTAACCGTATCTTCCGGCTGCCAACGGTAACTGGCTTGCCAATGCGCTCCTGTGCCGTCGAGCGTTCCAGAGACTGAAAGCGCGCAGGCCTGGGCGCGGCGTGGATGCAGGCCGGCAAGCAGTTGTGCCAGAGTATCGGGCGCGGGCGAAGAGGCCGGCAACGCGGAGAGGACCAAGGCGTCGCCCACGGCATAGCTGAGCCGGAAGTGATTGCCGCCTGGCAGGCCGCGCTCAAAGATTGCCGCCACTCCCGCTGAGGAGAAATTTGGGCCGGCGGCGCGCAGCAGACCGCTCAGCGGATCGACCAGAACGGTGGACGCCGCGTTATCTCCTTCAACAAATTGGCCATGAGCTTCGACGACCGGATTATCAACTCTATCGTTATAGACCAGCACGGAGACGCCTGAGCGGTCGGTGCGCCGCTCCCAGCCCAACTCTTGATGATTGCCGTGTTCGACTGCCAGAGCGCCTTTGCGCAGCGAGAGCGGAGTGAGCCAGGTGCGGGCCTCAGTGTCATCGGAAGCCGCCGCGCCGGGAAGCGAACTGCTCATCCGGTACCGAATCGCGGCACTGCCGTTCCGCCAGGCAAAAGAGGCAAAAGGCAGCAAATCGACGGCGCTCTCCGCTCTCGGACCGGAGAGCCGCGCCAGCACCTGATTGGAACCGGCCTCGGCTTCCAATTCGTCGCCCAGGCGCATCGTCTCCCAACTACGCATACCGGCTTCCACCAGTCCGTTTCCGCCCCCGGCTTCCATCTCCGGATGAATGCTGATGGCGGCAACCGATTGCACCGAGCCGGCCAGGCCCAGATCCTGCCGGAAGCCGAGCATCGATTCCATATCGGCATCGGTGCCGGGTGCAAAGTCTACGCGGGCCAGCAGTTCGCGGCTGTTGGAGGGCGTCTCTTGAATCGCAGTGGATATGCGTTCACCGCTCTCGCCAAAGACTCCCTCCTGGCCGGTAGCCACCAGGCGAGCCTTGAGCTTGGGGTGCCCGCCAGCACCGTCGGAGATGACGACCAGAGGTCCGTCTTCCAGCCATCGCAGCAGCGGCCGGTTGGCGGCTGAGCGCAGGGTCCAGGCCCAGTCGTCTTTCTGGGCATTGCCGGCGCGTGGCTCGGCAGGCAGCCACTGCATCGCCTCATAAAGACTGTTCAGCGTCAGGTTGACTACGGTGTTGGCGCGAACGCGCAGGCCTATGCGCAGCGACGGTAGAAACCATGCGCCCATCGCTTTAATCGCATAGCGCCCAGGCATGATGGAAGGAATGTTGAAGCGGCCGCTATCGTCGGTATAGACGATGGCCATCACGCTCAAATCGGGGCGCAGCAACTGCACCTCGGCGCCGATCTGCGGGGTTCCGGCCGAGTCGCGCACCATTCCCGATACCGAACCAAGGGTAACTCCGTGGAGCGGAGTAGCGCCCACGGCTATCAGCGCGGCGAGGAAAACGAAATGGAGCTTTCGGATCATCAAAATTGTTGGTGACCTGTAGGCGTCCCTGGCAATCATCCTGCAATTCAATCCCGCGCGGGCTTTCGAATCTACTGCCCGATAGCTCGTTTGCACGGGATTGTTACTATTCGACGACAAAAGGCGCCGATTGCGCAATCTCTTGTTTTGAGATTCCGTCATTTATTTTGATCGTCACCTTGTATTTTCCCGGTTGAAGACCCGCGAGCGGAAGAGTTTTCTCCACAGTCAACTGATCGCTGTGAGCGCCTAAATCCTTCGAATCCAATTGTTTTTCAAGGTCTACCGTGTCCGTCGCTGTGTCGACAATCTGGTAGGTCACCGTAGCCTGGTTGCTTTTGGTGGCCTCATCGATGCCCAGATTGTAAACCTGCATCCAGAAACTCAAACTCTGGGCGCGCTTGAATTTGATCGGACTGGCCGGCGTCGGGCTGTTCACCCTGGGCCGGATGAATGTGTTTCCGATGATAAAGTTCCCGCTGCCGATCTCGTGCGAAGAGACTGTGTTCATTTGGTCGGCCAGAATCAGCGAGGATGCGCCCAGCTTCTCTTCCGGGTACTTGGGCACCTCGATGCCGCGCCCGTAGAATCCCATGTGTTCGGGATTATTCACGTCCTTGATGGCGATATCCAGGCGGTAAAGTCCGGGCAGCAGCGGCAGCGCCTTCCAATAGACCGACTGCCGGTCAAGGCTCTTTTCCAGCAATTCGGCCGGCTCCTCGACCTCAACCGTGTCTTCGAAGGTCTGCACCGTCTTGTGTGTAATTGTGGTAACCTTGCCCAGAATATTCACCACGCCCTTGGAAACGCCGTCCTTGGTCACAAAAGTGATGTCGCGATTCTTTATCTGCAGTGTGATCGGAACCAAAACGGTATTCTCGGTCACCCGCACAAAGTCGGTGCGCACATCGAAGGGAAAGATTGGCCCGGAGAGCAGTTTATGCTCGGACATGAAGTTCTCCAGATCCGTGAATTTGATCGGCGGCGGCGCAAAGAGCTTGGCGGCCATGTCGATTCGATCGAATTCCTTTGATTGCTGGGAAGATGTCATCGGGCCAGGTCCCAGGTTTTCTATCCCGCCGGTGAAGCGCTCGGACTTCTTGGCTTTGCCCATCTCCTCTTCCCTGGTCGGGCCGCCGCCGGGGATGTGCAGCAGAGCGTCTTTTTCGCTGCGGTCGATGGTGAAGTGGTAATCGCTGCACAGGCAGGGATCCACAAACTCCAGGTCGATGTTGTCCCCAACGCCCTCAATGTGGCGATAGTGCCAGACCTCGAAGGGATAAGTAACAGTACTGCCCCCGCCTTCTTCCATGGGGCGCTGGTACTGGCCGCCAGCCGGATGCGAGTCGATCCCGTCGGGCGCGCCAAATGAGATGTAGATATGTCCGCGGTCGGTTCGCCAGCCGGGCTTGCCGGCGGCAAAATGCTCGTTGGCATAAGCGATGCGCCGGTAATGCTCCTCGCGGAACTCGTTCTCCGGAGAATCCGGATTCGGGTTGCGCCGCAGCCAGAACTGCTCGATGAAGGCGTCGCGCTCTTCGTCGTTGCTGAGGCTATGGAAGGCCTTGCGCTCCTCGTCGGAGATGATATAGGCAACGTCTTGATCGAGCCAGGTCTTGTAGGCGTGGCTCAATTCGTGGCGGGTGTTCTGGATCGCATCAGCCCGCTGCTTGTCGGTGCGCTGGCGTTTGAGAGGGTCGATCTCCTGACCCGAGCCCTGCCCGTTGGACGGCTGTGCCTCCGCGGGCTGATTGCCCCCCTGTTGAGCCCGAAGGCCGGCGATAGGTGCGAAAACCAGGCCGCAACCCAGTACGGCGAAAAAGAAAGTAGAGCGGATAAGCGTCATTTGCCTTGGAAACTCCTGCAATCCTTTATTCTACGGCTCCGAGTAGGGCTGGGCAAGATTCCGTACACAGTTGGCTGCCGGTTGGACGCCAAAGACAGCCCTTGGTGAGCCGAAAAACCGCGCAGAGAGCGGATAATCGGCCCCAATTCACGAAATTGCCATTCGTTCACCACCTTTCGCCGACCTGCATTGCATGAACCGAAGCGCCGGTCCCCCCGACCACGCTTGCTTCTGTGTGCTCAGCATGTTGAACAGCTTTGGAGTGCTATTCTCCTTCGCATGTGAACTCGATCCGCGATCCGGTCCAGCAGTGGCTTGCAAAGTCGAGGATTTGGAAACACTTCGGAGCACTCGGAAACGGCAGGTCGGTTGTAACGATAATGGCCGCCCGCTCGGCCTGCTAAAAGATCGCCCGACAATGAAACACCACGCCGATGCCGGCCAAGGTAACGTATCCAACCTCGTCGAGCGGGATCGGTTCATGCTGCTGCTTGACTTCACGCAAGTCGTTGACCAGAGCCGCTGCCGTGATGAAGCAAACATGTCGCTTCTGCAGGCAAGCAGCCAGGCACAGGCCAGCGGCCAAGTGAGTTTTTTTGATGCCGCCTTCGCCGGTCAAACACATTCGATTCTCTGCGCTCGATATAGCGGCCTTTGGCCAATTCGCTTATACGGGCTGCCGATAACTGCCGTGCTTGCGCAATGTCGAACTCTTCCAGGGCCTTCAAACGCGGCAGTTTCGCATCGCGAAGAACGGCAACATCACAACTTTTCTGCCCTGCGCCAAGGCCCTTAGAAACAGATCTTGGTCGACGGTATCATCCGACTCTAGAGCTGTTTCAATTTAAGTGTTACATATCCTCAAGAGGCGATGAAGTTCCCGCACTCGCATTGCGTTACGCCGTCCAGCAGTTTTCCGATTTCTTTCCCGAATTCGTCCATGGATCGTTTGGCGGCTTTGCGCAACAGCGCCCTAAGTCTGGAAAATACTTTTCTATTGGGTTCAATTCGGGAGAATCGGGCGGCGGATACAGAACCGCTGCGCCAATCGCAATGATCGCTTTTTCGACTCCGGCCACTTTGTGACTGCTGAGATTATCGAGAACCACTATGTCTCCTGGCCGCAGTGGGGTTCACCCCGGAATCCTGAGCAATGTCCTGCAAAAGGACGAGCATGTGAATATCCCAGCCTTTGGATTTGCAGCCGGGCAAGAGTTGTCCGCTCATTCAGCGCCCACTCCGGCAGTGCTCTATTTCCTCGAAGGAGAGGCCGAAGTCCAATTGGGAGAGGACAGGGTCCAGGCCCAAGCCGGATCGTTCGTCTACATGCCACCAATGTTGCCCCACGGAATTTCGGCAAAATCCCCCGTCAAAATGCTGCTCGTTCAGATAAAGGCCGGGTTGAATGGAACTGCATGAGAACCACCGACTGAATCACTCGCGATTAATTGCGAGTGATTCAGTGGCGGAAATGGATGATGTGATTGTGTCCATATCTCCGCGGTCAGATTTGAAAAGATATGCTTCGTTCCGACTCCCGCGCGATTGCGCGCCGTCGTCCACCCAACAATTCCTGCGCGCTGATACTCCCACATACTCGCCCGCTCGCGCGATCCACCACCGGCATACTCAACACTCCGGAAGTCGCCATCTCCTCCGCCACGGCCCGACAGGTTTCATCGGTATAAGCAAGGACATCGGGCAATGCCTCAAGTGGGTCGCCTGTCTCCCCGACCTCGTCTAACGCGGAAAGTTCCGTCATCACCTCCGCCACACTCACCATCTCAAGGGGATCTACGCCATATTCGCGCGACAGATGGTATCCACGGCGACTCAGCTTCTCTGTCAGAATCGACCGCGGCATCACCAAGGAGGTCACCATGTAAGACGCTGTACAGGCTAGCGTCAACGGCAGTAGCGCTGGTAGGGCATGGGTAAGTTCAATCGAGAAAAGAATCGCAGTCAACGGCACACCCAAAGCACCTGATAGCATTGCCCCCATGCCCATCAATGCCCACAGCGCCTGTGTCTCACTGGGCATTTGCGCCAACTGCGCGGCCGTTTCACCAATTGCCGCGCCAATCATCAACAAGGGCGCCAACACGCCGCCTGACGTTCCAGAACTCAATGAAAACGCCCACATTAACGATTTGGCAATCAGCAATCCAAGCAGAAGCGACACCGGAGCATTGCCGCGGAGCAGTTCCGCGATGTTGTCATAACCAACTCCCAACCCACGCGGAAAGAAGAAGCCGCCCAATCCGACGCCTATACCGCCAATCGCTGGCCACCAAATCCAATGCAATTTCAAGCGACCGCAAATGTGTTCGAATCCATCCTCGAAACCGTACATCAGACGGCTTAGCCCTGCCGAAGCAATGCCTACGAGCATCCCCAGCGGAGCAGCAACAAGCATTGACCTCGTCAAGTGAAGGTCCGAGTGCAGTTCAACAGGAAAGAGCGGTCCAGCACCTAACCAACTGATGCGCAACACACCTGCCATCACACTGGCCACAGCAACCGGAATCAGCGAACGCGGCCGCCACTCGAAGAGCAGCAACTCAACCGCCAGTAGAATAGCGGCCATCGGAGCCGCAAAGGTGGCCGACATGCCGGCAGCGGCGCCTGCCACCAGCAGCGTCGTCCGTTCAGCATCCGTCAGCTTGAGCCACTGTGCAACCAGTGAGCCAAAAGCGCCGCCCGTCATGATGATTGGACCTTCGGCGCCAAACGGCCCACCGGAGCCGATGGCTATCGCGGCTGAGAGTGGCTTGAGTACTGCAACTTTGGGGTCAATCCGCGCGCCGCGCAGTAGGATCGCCTCAATCGCCTCTGGAATTCCGTGCCCACGAATCTTGTCCGATCCATAGTGTGCAATGAATCCGACAATCAGACCGCCAACTACGGGAACAAGCGGCATGATCCATGGCGAGAAGGGCGACCCTGCGGGTCCAACTATCGCCAAGCTCAGACGATGATAGTAGAAAATGTTGGTCGCCAATGCAATGGCCCGCAACAGAGACAAGGCCAAAGCCGCCGCACCTGCGCCGATAAACAGCGCCACGCCTGTCAGCAGCCATACCCGGTGATCGACGGTGAAGTCGCGCAATGCGGAGGTACGTGACCTCATTGCACCCCCATCTGCGCCGGCTTGTGCGAATATCTGCTGATGTTCTTCAGTGTCTTCGTCAGTTGTGGCCCTAGTTCGTTCAGCTCTCGAGCATGATCGCCTGCAAGTTTGTCGAGAATCCGCTTCCCTTTGCGCGTAAGCTGCAAGATTGCCCGACGTTTGTCTGCCGCGTCCACGGTTCGCGCCAGCAAACCTTCATGCTCCGAGCGATCGACGAGTTCAACCGCGCTGTTGTGCTTCAAACCAAGTCGCTCAGCCACATACGCAATCGTGATGGTCGTATTCTCGGGAGCGCCGGCAACCTGCAATAAAAGCTGGTGCTGCTGGGGCTTCAGCCCCGATTCCAGCGCCGCGGTTTCGCTGAAGTGCAGGAAACGGCGCAGTTCATAGCGAAATTCAGCCAAGGTTCTCAGCAACAGGTCAGCTTCGCTGGGGGTAGTCAAAGTTCCCATATATACATCGTTACACGATATATTTATTCATGCAAGCTCCGCAACCGGTCACTTTCGTTTACTCTTGTGAAAGGTAAAATCTTGCGGAGAGGAATCACTCCCCGTTTCCCCGCGCCCGTCCGGCACAGGAGCGTCCCAATGACCGCGGAATTGATCCATCGACTGCACTTTGCCTTTACCATCACCTTCCACTATCTCTTTC
>CAZDYU010000020.1:0-45526 GCA_964509755.1 uncultured Occallatibacter sp.
ATGTTCCTTGGAAAATTCCACCGGCCAATGCCGGTTCCTTGCTCAAAATCGAGACATGAGGCACTTATAGTATCTGAATAATTTAGACGGGCGAGTTAGGAAACTCCTGATTAGGTCGATGTTTTGAAAGGGCATGACTTCAGTCGTGCCGAAAATGCCACAAAATAAAGGCCGGGCTTTACAGGCTGCGGAAAAACTCCTCGCGAGGCAATTCTCGAAGGCTTTGTAACCAGGGCACGACTTTAGTCGGGCCGATAATGCCAATCATATCAACGTTGGGCTTTAGCCCCTGCTACGCTCAACCGCGATTGCTCCACCCGAACAGCCCTTTTTCCGCAGCCTGTTTAGCCTCTGGGGGAAGATTTATTGCAACCAGTAGACTTGTTCAGAGCTTCCTTAGGTTCCGTCCGAGGGAATTTCGAAGGTGACTAACTCGGCGCGGAAGCCGCGCGTGCGAATGGCTCCGTAAGTGATTCCGGCGGCCATCCAGACAGAGCCTAACAGCTTGGAAGGCAGGCTGAGATGGAGCCAGATAAAGGCGCAGATAAAGAAGCCCAAAGCCGGGACGAGATAGCCGCCGAGATTGCCACTCTCTTCTTTTTCTCCGCTCCTGCCGCTTCGCCAATGATGGACAAAGGCGGCGGCGTTGACGCCCATGAAAGCGATGAATGCGCCGAAGTTGAGGCACTCCGCGCCGATCTCGTATGCGCCTCCGCCCAGGCGATTGGCGAAGAACTCAAGCAGTGCCGCGCCAGTGAGGGCAAACGCTCCGACGGCGACAATGTTGTTGCGCGGGACGCGGTGTTTGGGTTCGATTGCGCCGAAGAAGGATTTTGGCAGTGCGTTTCCGCGGCCCATGCCGTAAAGAAGGCGGCCTGCGGCCAGTTGCGAACCCATGCCGGAGCCCATGTTGGCGATAAGCAAGGTGAAGTTGACGATCTGAAAAAGAATGACGCCGCCGGCTTTGCCGCTGACCAGGGCGAAGGCCGATTCGACGTTGTCGCTGGAGAAAGGCTGCGAACCCCAGATGAGTTGCGCCGCGTAAACTTCAAGGCCAGAGAGCAGGCCGGTGATAAGACAGACCAGTACCGTGGCGAGGAGAATGTTGCGGCGGGGGTTGCGGACTTCTTCAGAAAATGTGGAGATAGCATCGAAACCTATGTAAGTGAGAACGGCGACCGAGGTTCCGGCAAAGATGCTGGAGGGATGGAATGCGGCGGGATCGTAGAAGGGATGAGTGAAGAAAGCGGGGTCGTGATGAATGCCCCACAACGTGCGCAGAACGCAGGCAAGAAAAAGTACCACAACAACCACCATGCCGGCGCAGAGAGCTTCATTCAACTGCGCGGAGGTCTTGATGCCGCGCAGATTCATCCAGGTAAAAAAAGCCGCAAAAAAGAGAATCCATAAATAAAAGGACAGGCCGGGGAGAATGTTCATTGCGGCCTTGGCGCAGAATGCGATGCATATAAGTGGATTGATCAGATAATCCATGACCATGCCCCAGCCGACAATGTAACCGAGCGCGGAATGCATCTCCTGGCCGACATAAGTGTAGGCAGATCCGGCGCTGGGATAAACGCGAGCCATGCGTCCATAACTGATTGCCGTAAAAAGCATGGCGACCATTGCGATAAGAATGGTAGTGACGACGTGGCCGTGAGCCTTGTTGCTGATGACTCCGTAGATGCCCATCGGCGCGGTGGGCTGGATAATGACCATGCCGATGATGATGAGATTCCAAAGGCCGAGTGTGCGGTTGAGGCTGGCGGTTGGTTTGTTGGAGGCTGGCATGGTTATCCTCGGTGGAGTCAGTGACTCAATACTAATTTGAATCGTTCTTTCCCACCACCCGCGTTGGGGAGACGTCGCTTGCGCGCCACAATATTCGAGGAATACCACTCTATTTTCGGGCCGGTTTTATAAGCATCTGGACATCGGCTCCGCACGGGAATAATCGATGCTGGCGTTTGTCAACGACCATCGTCCGTGGGGCATCAACGAGTCTGCCTTCACGCGGTTTCTCGCAAAGTATCATTCCGGGGCGGCGACGCCCAGCCGCCGCAAGTTTTGTTTCAAAATAAACTGATGCACAAATAAAACTGCCGTCCCAGCATAAAAAGCGCCGCGGAGAATCGTTTGACATTGCCCGCGAATCAAAGTGGAGAAAGCTTTGATCGGGGGGATTCCGTGGATCTGAAACTCTCTGGCAAGATTGCGCTGATAACAGGATCGACAGCGGGAATTGGCTTTGCGATTGCCCGTTCATTATCCAGCGAAGGCGCTCATGTCTATGTGAATGGGCGCACGCAGGAGCGCGTGGATGCGGCGGTGGCGGCAATCCGGTCGGCTCATCCAGCGGCAGCGGTGGATGGCATCGCAGCCGACTTTTCAAGCTCCGCTGGAGCCGAAGCTGTGATCGCGAAACTGCCCGCCGTGGATGTGCTGGTGAACAATGTGGGCATTTACGAACCGAAGCCATTTGCGGAAATTTCCGATGCCGGCTGGTACCGTTTTTTCGAGATCAACGTGATGAGCGGAATTCGGCTTGCGCGCCACTATCTTGCGGGAATGCTTGCCAAGAACTGGGGTCGAATTCTCTTTATTTCAAGCGAGTCGGGCGTGCAGATTCCAGCGGAGATGGTGCATTACGGCATGACCAAGACGGCGCAGATCTCCGTTGCCCGCGGGATTGCCGAGTCGGTGGCTGGAACCGGAGTGACGGTGAATAGTATTCTCGCCGGTCCAACCGAATCGGAGGGAGTAGCCGGCTTTGTCGAGGCCATGGCGAAACAGCAGAATCAATCGAAGCAAGAAGTGGAAAATGACTTTTTTAAAGATGTGCGGCCTTCATCCTTGCTGAAGCGTTTTGCCACTGTGGACGAGGTCGCGGCGATGGTGACCTATGTCGCGAGCGAGCTTTCTTCGGCGACCAATGGAGCGGCGCTGCGGGTGGATGGCGGCGTGGTGAAAGCGATTCTTTGAGAGATGCCTGGATACGCGGATTGCCCACCGGGTACCCTTTGACGCCGCTGGCTACTCCTTCAGACCTCGATACACTGGCGGTGCAGGACATCAGAGGCGTATCTGGTTCCTCTTCGAAGCAACCCGCGGATAGTTTGTTTGACTCATAGCTCTGCCCGCGCCACGAGTACTCCAGCAATGAGCGGCTTCGCATTCGCGTCCGTCCAACATAGAAGCAGGTATTTTCCATCGCTTCTGGAAATCTTCCAAGCTGTCTAAGTTGGGCGGACGTTGCTCACTTGTGAAGCATTCAAAAATAGCGCCTGCAACTCGCGGCTCCCAGCCTATGAGGTGGTTGCATCTCTCGGCCTCTTCGTTGTGGCGTTTCTGCTGTTGCATGACTGGTGGCGCAACCAGATAAAGTCGTTGCGGCCAAAGCATCTCCGATTTTTTCCCATTCCGGCAATCGTCCCCCAACCCCGCCGCTCGCAAAACCAAAAATCCTCCGCATTGGTATACTAATTATTGGCAAAGCTGATTTTTTTGGCGCCCCGGCCTCCGGGGTTTTTGCGTAACTGCCCACTTTTCTGAGGGAAGGGAACTCATGGGAACATTGCTCGAATCCATCCACTCGCCCGCCGATCTGAAGCGCCTGAACTTTGCGCAGATGGCGGAGTTGGCAGAGGAGATTCGCGAGTTCCTCATCCAAACCCTCTCCAAGACCGGCGGCCACCTGGGCCCCAATCTGGGCGTTGTCGAGCTGACGCTGGCGCTGCACACGGTCTTTTCCACCCCGGACGACAAGCTGCTCTTCGATGTCAGCCATCAGGCTTACATCCATAAAATTCTTACCGGCCGCCTTGACCGCATGGAAACGATTCGCCAGCCCGGCGGCCTCAACGGCTTCATGCTGCGCACTGAGAGCGAGCACGACTGTTACGGCGCGGGCCACGCCGGCACGGCGCTTTCAGCCGCGCTGGGAATGGCTGTAGCGCGCGACTTGGCCGGCGGCAAGGAGCACGTCATCGCCGTCGCTGGCGACGCTGCCTTCACCAACGGCGTCACCTTCGAGGCGCTGAACAATATCGCCGAGCAGACCAAGCGCCTCATCGTCGTGCTCAATGACAACGAGTGGTCCATCGACCGCAACGTGGGCGCAATCGCACGTTACTTCCACAAGATCGTTACCAACGAGCACTATAAAAATATCCACGATTCGGCCAAGCGCATCATCGAGAAGATCGGCGGCAAGACCGCGGCCGAGGTCGCCCGCCGCGCTGAAGAGGCCGCCAAAAGCATGTTGTGGCCCTCCATCCTCTTTGAGGAGTTCGGCCTGCAATACTACGGTCCCATCGACGGCCACAACCTGCCGCTGCTCGTAGAGAGCTTCAAGTTCCTCAAGGCCGAAAACCGCCCCGTCCTGCTGCATGTGCTGACGCAAAAAGGTCGCGGCTTCCAGCCCGCGCTCGACAAGCAGAAGAAGTTTCACGGCCTGGGCCCCTTCGACGCCGAGACTGGCGAGACCAAGCCCGCCGGCCAGCTCACCTTCGCCGAGGTCTTCGCCAACACGCTGGTCCAGCTTGCCAACCGCGATGACCGCGTTGTGGCCATCACCGCCGCCATGCCCAGCGGCACCGGCCTTGACCTCTTCCGCCCCTTCCACCCCAAGCGCTACTTCGACGTCGGCATCGCCGAGGAGCACGCGGTGGTCTTTGCCGCCGGAATGGCCACGCGCGGCTTCCGGCCCGTCTGCGCGATCTATTCGACTTTCTTGCAGCGCGCCTTCGACTGCATCGTCCACGACGTCGCCCTGCAAAAGCTGCCCGTGCTCTTCTGCATGGACCGCGCCGGCCTCAGCGGCGACGACGGCCCCACCCATCACGGCCTCTTTGACATCGCCTACCTGCGCGGCATTCCGGATATGGTTCTGATGGCGCCCAAAGACGAGGACGAACTGGCCGACATGATGGCCACCGCGCTCACGCTTCCCGGCCCCAGCGCTATCCGCTACCCGCGCGGCGTTGGCCCCGGCATGCCCCGCAAGCCCGAGCCGCAGCCGATTCCCCTTGGCAAAGCGGAACTCCTCAAGGACGGCTCTGATGTCGCGATCCTCGGCCTGGGCCCCATGACCGCACTGGCCCAGCAACTGGCCGCCCGCTTGGAGCGCGAAGGCTATTCCGCCGCCGTCATCAATCCGAGATTTATCAAGCCTCTCGACAGCGAGATGATTGCCAGCTTTGCCGCCCGCGTCGCCGCCTTTGTGACCTTCGAGGATCACGTCAAAATGGGCGGCTTCGGCTCGGCCGTCATCGAGGCTCTCGACGAGCTTGGCAGCAAGATTCCCGTCGTGCGCATCGGCTGGCCAGACCAATTCATCGAGCACGGCAAGGTAGACGACCTGCGCGCCAAGTACGGCCTCACCGTCGATGCGGCGTTCGAGCAAGTGCTGCCGCTGCTGGCCCACCGCCAGCGCCCGGCGCTCATCGCTGGCTAATGCGGGTATTCCGCGCATTTCGCCCGGTGGTTATGACCTCCAGTGAAGATCGAAAAGGGCTATACTAACGACATGAATGTGCAGGGAGAAACCGGAATGGACACTCAGGAGCTGGAAGAGCATCTGAGGGAGCTGCTGGCGCCCGAGCGTTTGCCCAGCTACATCAAATCCGCGCGATATGAGCTTGGCACCGACCACATCGGCGAGCCCGCGGTGCGCATTTTTCTGGCCATTGAGCCGGCGGTCCTGACAATCCTTGAGAATGACAAAGCAAAGCGCGACGAATACAGCAGATTTAGTTTGGATCTTAGCAGGAAGATTCTCAGATTGGGTTCCGGCTACTTCCCGTTCATCCGTATGGCCGAAGCGGCATGAGCGCAAAATCGCTTCCTGAGCACTTGCTGGAGCAGGCTAGGCATCTGGCCAAGCGAGAACGAACACGTCCCCGGCAGGCTAGCTTGCGCCGCGCGCTTTCAACCGCCTATTACGCCTTTTTCCACTTCCTGATCCGCGAAGCCGTCCGGCAAATCAGCCCTAATCTCAGCGAAGAGAACTACAACAGGGTCTATCGCTGGTTCGATCATGGCGCAATGTACCGCGTGGCAAGGGCGTTCTCCGCGGATGTCGTCCGGATTCCCAACTCGAAGGACGTGCTTCTCCAGAGCAACGACTCGAAGGTTCAATTCATTGCCTCGTATTTCGCCGAGCTTCAAGAACTACGCCACGCTGCGGATTACGATCCCGGAGTCTTGTTTCTCCGCCCGGATGTCTTGGCGAAAATTAACCGCGTTGAAGATTCATTCCTGCTCTGGCGTGATGCGAAGAAGTCCTCCGAAGCCAATACCTTCCTACTCTCCCTCCTGCTCTGGGAAAAATGGGGCAAGCGCGCCTGACGCTCCTTCGCCCGCCGCGCCAGTCTGGAACTCCACACCCAAGTCGCCGCAAGTATATAATCCGCAGTAATTGCGGAGACCGGCCAAACTCCGCCTTCTGGCGCGATTTCTTCCTCGCGCCACAAAAAGGACTGACCATGAAATCCCTCAAGGCTCTGACGCTGCTCGCCCTGCTCCTCGCCATTTACGGCTGCAAAAGCCACTCCGGAGCCAGACCGGGCAACCTGAAGCTCATCTGCCACATTGACGGCTCGACCACCGTCGGCGAGCCCATCTCCAGCCCCGACAGCCGCCACGTCGCCTATGTCTCCAAGTCCGGCGCCAAGCGGCTGGTCGTCGTCGATGGCCAGCCGCAGAAGCTCTACGACTTCATCGAGGTTCCGACCCTGGCCTTCAGTCCCAACAGCCGTCGCCTGGCCTATGTGGCATGGTCGGGCAAAAAGCAGATCGCCGTCATTGATGGCATAGAGGGCAAGCCCTACGACGGCATTGAGAATCTGATTTTCAGCCCCAGCAACCTTCGCGTTGCTTACGTGGCCAAGATCGGCGGCAAGTCGGCAGTCGTCGTCGACGGCAAAGAAGAGCAGGCCTACGACATCGTCTCCGAGCCCAGCCTCGCCTTCAGCCCTGACAACAGCCGCCTCGCCTATTTCGCACGAGCCAATGAACTGTGGCGCGCCGTCATCGACGGCAAAGAGCAGAAGCCCTACGACGACGCGCATGGCCTCACCTTCAGTCCCGACAGCAAGCATGTCGCCTATGTGGCCAACATCGACGGCAACGCCGTTCTGCTTGTCGATGAAAAAAAGGCCGGCTCTTACGATGAAATCAGCAACCCAGCCGCCGGCGATGCCCGCGTTACCTACAGTCCCGACGGCCAGCGCCTTGTCTACGGCGCGCAAACCGGCGACAAGTGGACCCTTCAGGGAAGCGGCAAGCCGGAGACGCCCTACGAGGCCATCGGCTCCATCGCCTTCAGCCCAGACAGCCAGCAGATCGCCTATGAGGCTCAGCTCGCCGGCAAGTGGATTGTCATCGCCGACGGCAAGGAAGGCAAGCCCTACGACTCCATCGGCCGCCTGCTCTACAGCGCCGACGGCCGCCGCCTGGCCTATCTGGCCACTGCCAATGAAAAGCAGCTTCTCGTCGTCGATGGCGATGAGGGCAAACCATACGCCGCCATCGTCGAGACGGAGTCTTTGGAGCGTTCTCCCGCCTGCTCCAGCGGCCCCTGCTGGCTGGCCTTTTATCCGCAAAAACCCTTCGCCTTCAGCCCTGACGGCAAGCGCGTCGCCTACCAGGCCAAGGTGCGTGAAAAGCGCGTCGATTCAGGCGAATTGTGGGCCGTCGTCGTCGATGGCAAGGAGCAGAGTTCCTATGAGGGCATCGGCGGCCTCGTCTTCAGTCCTGACAGCCAGCACGTGGCCTATGTTGCCGGTACCGAACCCAAGCAGTTTGTCGTCGTCGATGGCAAAGAGGGCAAGCAATACGATGGCCTGGTCAAAGGCGCAACCTGCCTCTTCGATTCGCCCAGCCAACTCCATTACCTGGCCAAGAAAATCACCTCCAGCGACGGCAAAAGCTACGACATCGATCTGGTCGAGGAGACGATTCAATAAGGCCGCAAAGAAGAATGGTCCACATGAACCCAATTATGGGTGTAGAATGGTACCAGTTGGAGATACGGCAATGGCGCGGGTTCAATCGGTATTGACGAATCTTGAGACGGCCAATTCCCGCCAATGGGCAACGAAGCGCCGCACTCCCACTGGCCGAAAAGGCTTGGAGTTGAAGAGCCTCGTCACTCTTGCCTTCAAGGCGGATCGGGGAATCGCAAAGTCGGATGCCTCCCAGCTCTTTCGCAAAGTTGCGGCAACCTCGACCCTCCCTGCCGGTAAAATCCGCGCTGAACTGATTCCCGATTCCAGTTGGAAGCGCGCGGGCCAATTGCTCGGGCCGCAAGCCAGTCAAACCGCTGCACGGCTCGGTCATGTTCTTGCGCTCTCTGAGCGGGTCTGGGGCAATGAAGCCGACGCCACCGAGTGGCTCAACAGCCCGCATCCAGAGTTGCGCGGCGCTTCGCCCCTGTCTTTGCTGAAGACCGAGGCCGGCGGGCGCGCGGTCGAGGCGCTCCTTGGCGCTCTTGAATTCGGTTTTCCGGTTTAAGGCCGCTCTCCAATGATCGTCTTCCGCATGCACGGAATCTCGCACCCCGCATTGGATTCTTCGGGCGCATTTCTCCAGCCGGGCCGTTGGCACTCGCAAGGCGCCCGCGTGATCTATGCGGCCGAGCACGCCAGCCTTGCCGTGCTGGAGACGTTGATCCACGCCGGCGGCCGCAAGATGCCGCCCAAATCCATCACCCGCCTCCATCTTCCCGACGATCTGTCCATGGAATCGGCGCCGTGGATGGAGATGCCCGCTTCGCAAGACTTCGGCGACGCCTGGGTAAAACAAGCGCGCACCTCCGTGCTTCGCGTGCCCAGCATCGCGGTGAATCGCATGGAATCCAATTTCCTGCTCAACCCCGCTCATCCGGATTTTTCGCGCCTTCGCCACGACCCTCCCGAGCGGTTCCATTTCGATCCACGCTTCTTTCTTGCCGGATAAATACCCCAGGCCGCTCTTGTAGATTGGGCTCCACTCAATAGAGTTTCTTTGGTGTGCCAGGCTGTCGTATTATTCTTCAATGGCGCGCCTCGCAACCATCGTTCTTGCCCTCGCGCTTGTGTCACCGCTCGCGCTCACCCAGCAAAAGGAGGCCCCAATGGCCCATCACGCGCATGGCACTTTCACCGTCAACGTCAAGCCGCTCACCCCTCCGCCCGCCGAGGGCCTTGCCCGCTTCTCCATCGACAAGCAGATCCACGGCGATCTTGAAGCCACAACCAAAGGCGAAATGTTCTCTGGCGGCGATCCCAAGCTGGGCGCGGCAGGATACGTGGCCATCGAGGTCGTCACCGGCACGCTCGCCGGCAAGCACGGCAGCTTCGCCTTGCAGCACTCGGCCACCATGGATAAAAGCGGGCTCAAGATGAGCGTGATCGTGGTGCCCGGCTCCGGCACGGGAGAGTTTCAAGGCATAACCGGCACCTTCGCCATCCACATTGAAAACGGCCAGCACTCCTACGAATTCGACTACGCGCTCCCGGAATAGGCCGGAAAGCTGCCCCTTTTAGCACTCGCGAAAGAGATACTCTCCGCTCCCGGCCGCCCATCCTCGCCACAAATGTTAACCTGAATCAACGCCCATGTTTGCCACCTCCCAGCACGCGCACTTCATCGGAATCGGCGGCATCGGCATGAGCGGAATCGCCGAGATCCTGCTCAACCTCGGCATGGAAGTCTCCGGCTCCGATCTCCGCCGCGGGCCGGTTACCGACCGTCTAGCCCAGATGGGCGCGCAGATCCATGAAGGCCATAACGCCGTCAACATCGCCGGGGCCACGGTGGTGGTCACGAGTTCGGCCGTCAGCCCCTCCAACCCAGAGGTTCTGGAGGCCCGCGCCCGCAAGATTCCCGTCATCCAGCGCGCTGAGATGCTGGCTGAGCTCATGCGCCTCAAATACGGAATCGCCATCGCCGGGATGCACGGCAAAACCACCACTACCTCCATGGTCGCCGCGGTCCTCGCCGCCGGCGGCCTTGACCCGACGGTTGTTGTCGGCGGCCGCGTCGATGCCCTCGGCTCCAACGCCAAGCTCGGCAGTTCGCAGTATCTTGTCGCCGAGGCCGATGAGAGCGACCGTTCCTTCCTCAAGCTCTCGCCCATCCTCGCCGTCGTCACCAATCTTGACCGCGAGCACATGGATTGCTACCGCGACATGGCAGACGTCGAGCAGGCCTTCCTCACCTTCATTGACAAGCTGCCCTTCTACGGCGCGGTCACGGCCTGCGTGGATAATCCGCAGCTTGCCGCCATTCTGCCTCGCGCCCAGCGCCGCGTTTTTACTTACGGCGTTGCGCCCCAGGCCGACTACCACCTGGAATTCCTCTCCACCGTCGTCGGCAGCTTTGCCCGCTTTCAGATCCGCACCGCTCTTGCAATCCTCGGCCCCTTCGAGCTCCATGTGCCCGGACGCCACAACGTCCTCAACGCCACTGCCGCCGTCGCCATCGCCCACCAGCTTGGCGTCAGCGCGGAAGAGATCGCCCTCGGCCTCAGCCACTTCAATGGCGTAGACCGCCGCTTCCAATTTCGTGGCAAAATCGCCGGCATCACCGTCGTGGACGACTACGGCCACCACCCCACTGAGATTCGCGCCACCCTGGCCGCCGCTCGCGAGTGCGGTCACCGCCGCATCCACGTCGTCTTCCAGCCCCACCGGTTCTCTCGAACCAAAGACCTGCTCGACCAGTTCACCACCGCCTTTAACGACGCCGACACTCTGGTCGTGCTGCCCATCTACGCCGCCAGCGAAGAGCCCATCCCCGGCGTCACCGCCGAGAGCCTTGTCCAGCAGATTGCCGAGCAGATCGCCGCCGCCAAGCCATCTGCGCTCACCGTCAGCTACGCCCCCGACTTCCCCGTCGCCGTCTCTGCCGTAGTAGCCCAAGCCCAGCCCGGCGACCTGATCCTGACCCTGGGCGCAGGCAACGTCAGCCAGCTAGCCCCGCAAATCCTCGCCGCACTCCAGGCCTGATTCCCCGCCGGCGCAGGTCTTTTTCAGAGTTTGCCTAATGTCTTCGGCGTTCCACCCTAAACCCTGATCCATTGGCGGATTTTGAGGCATCGGAAGTCTCTCGCTCCCTCCCATTCCGGTCGATTCCAGTCCCATATTTGCGCCATCAATTTACTAAAGGGTACCGTCAAGAAGAAAGAGGGCTATGATCGGTTCCAATGTTGCCGATTGAATCTTGTGCATGGCCCATCTCTCAGTTTTCGAAGTTGCACTGATCTCCTCTTCCGGTTGGCGGCGGAAAAAATCTCCCCAATCCTACTTTTGGCAGATGCAAGGTGATATTTGGGGAGCGTAGTGTTCGATTCGACTCAAAATGCGCCTTCTGAATCGCTCTGGCATCTCGGCAAGGCAGATCAATTGGGGCTTTTGAGCAAAACACGCAATCTGGCGCAAGTGGATGAAACAGTTTCATTGGGACATCAAGCCGCTCTACGCGCCGCGGTCATGTCATTTCAGGAGGCGGTTGTGCACATTATCAATGCGAAGCATTTGCGGTATCTACTTCTCGGCCTGTTCGTCGGACTGCTCATTTCCGGGCTTCCAGTCTACGGACAAGGCACCAGCGCCAGCTTGACGGGCAACGTCATCGATCCCTCCGGGGGAGCTATTTCCGGAGCCGCCGTAACCATCACCAATGTCGATACCGGTTCCAAACTGACCGTCAAGACTGACAACACCGGAACCTACCTGTTGAAGCCTCTGCCGATCGGCAATTATTCGCTTGCCATCGAGGCCCCCGGCTTCGCCGGCTATCTGCAAACCGGCATCGTGCTGACGGTCAACCAGGCCGCGACGCAGGACGTGCATCTCAAGGTTGCCAAGGGCGTAGCGGTGACCGTCACCGTGGTCGCCGACACCGAGCTGATCAACACCACAACGGCCGAACTGGGAACCACCATCAATGAAGACTCCATCAACGCGCTACCGCTCGACGGACACGATCCTTCGGCCCTCGTCTTCCTGGTTCCCGGCTCGGTGGACGTTCAGCATCATGGCGGTGAAACCATCCAGACCGGATTCTCTTTCCCCACCGAGACCGGCGCCGGCATCGGCAGTGGCCGCAACGGCAGCACCTTCTATATGCTCGACGGCGTCACCAACATGGACAACTACGACGGGCTGACGGCTCCGTTCCCGAACGCCGACGCCACCCAGGAGTTCAAGGTTCTCACCAGCAACTTCGGCGCGCAGTTCGGCTTCGCGCCCAGCGCCGTAGTCTCCATCGCCACCAAGAGCGGCACCAACCAGCTCCACGGCGGCGCCTACTGGGACGTCCGCAACAACGCCATGAACGCCACACAATGGTTCAGCGGCCAAACCGATACCCTGCGGCGCAACCAGTTCGGCATCTTCGCCGGCGGGCCGATCAAAAAGGACAAGCTCTTCTTCTTCGCCGACTATCAGGGCACCAAGATCATCTACAACTCGACCGACACGTTGACCACCACGCCCACGACCGCCATGCTCGCGGGCGACTTCAGCGGCCTGGATACCGACCTGGCTGGTCCCTTCAAATTGAACCCTTTGACCGGCAATCACGACCAGCTCGACACCAGCCTCACAACCTCCGCATGTGAATACTCTCCTACAGCATCCTGCAGCGCCACTGTTCCCGTGCAGTTGTCTCCGGCCGCGGTATATTTTGCCAGTCAAGGCATGATTCATGCCACGGATGCTGCCCATCTGGTGTCCAACACCACCGCTCTGAAGCCCGGATATCAGAGAGCCGACGGCGATATGATGTATACCTATCCCACCGTCCACGATAACTACGAAGAGGGTACCTTCAAGCTGGACTACAACCTCTCACCCACCCAGATTGTCACCCTTCGCTCCTACACCAACTCCTTCGGCTCTCCGTCCAGCGACGTTCCGGGCAATATGGAGAGCGCCTATAACCACGGCTCATGGACGGCCAGCTTCTGGCAGCAGATGTATTACTTCAACAACATGCTGCAGCACACCTGGACCATCAATCCGAGCACTGTCAACACCATTTCGGCTTTCATGAACCAGATGAGCGCGCACAGCGCCGCTCAGGAGCTGGGCAGCGACGGAAAGGCGATGTGCTTCTCCAATAACAGCAATGATCCCAATGGGGTGAATATCGGGGTCAACGAGCCCGCCGGCAGTTGCTACATGGGCGCTCTGCGCATCAACTCGAACGACGGCTTTGAGAGCGGCTGGGATGAGCCCTCTTCGGAACTTCGCACCACCGTTGGCCTCACCGATACGATCAACAAGATTCTCGGCAAGCACTCCCTCAGCGCGGGCATCGACCTGATGCATCAGCACGCGGTCGAGAATACCGCGTATCCGACCCAACCGATGATCGGCTTTGGAAGAAATGGAACCGCCGGTACCGTAAGTTCCTTTACCGGCGGATATCTGGCCGACTATATGCTGGGCTATGCATCGGGGTATATGCAGGGCGCCGGAGAAATCGCCGATGTGGCCGGCTGGCAGGTTGGTCCCTTTTTCCAGGACGATTGGAAGTTGAGTTCGACTCTGACCATCAACATCGGCCTGCGCTGGGATCCAAACACGCCTCCAGTCTCCAAGAACGGCCGCGGCTCGGCCTGGGTTCCCGGTGCGGCTACCGTTGCGGGCTTTGCCAACAGTAACCCCGGCACGCAAAGCGTCGTCTATCCCAACGCTCCCGCCGGCCTCCTCTTCCCCGGCGATCCTGGCGTCTCCGATACCCTGATCAAAAGCGACTACAGTTTCTGGGAGCCGCGCATTGGCATGGCCTGGCAGCCAAAGTTTCTGCCGCGCACTGTCCTGCACTCCGGCTTTGGCATCTTCACCGGTCCGCTGCAATACTCGGAGTACAACCACGCCGCCGACGTTGCCCCCTTCAGCCCCACCTTCAACTTCTCGGGTTGGGATTGGGATCCCACCTGCGGCGCTGCCATGTGCCCCGATTCGGTTGGCAAAGGCGCGATCATCCCCTTCGATGCTCCCTGGACCGCTCCTTTCCAGGATGCCTGGGGCGGAGTCTCTCCTTTCACCAGCAGCCCCTTCCCCGGAACATTCGCATGGGCTTCGACCACATACAAGAACAAGCCTGCGACGAACACGGCCATCCCCAAGGGCCAGCAAGTCGGCCAGACCTTCGCGCGCAACTTCAAACTGCCTACCACCTACGCCTGGAACTTCTCCATCGAGCATCAGCTCACTCCGACCACGGCCATCCATGCGGCTTATGTGGGCAATGAAACCGATCACCTTTCGGTGCTCATCGACATGAATCCGCCGTGGGCTAAGAAGTTGCCCGTCAATTCTGCCATTGGCGACATCTACGATGACCAGAGCTGGGCCACGGCGAGCTACAACTCGCTGCAGTTCAGCCTGGATCAGCACGTATGGCATGGCCTTCAGGTGCAGTCCAGCTTCGCCTGGTCGCATACCATTGACATCACCGGCACCAGCAACGTCTCCTATGGCAATCCGGCGCTGGGCAACCCGATCAGCGCCAAGTGGAACCGCGGCAACTCCGCTGCGGACGTGCCCTGGTCATGGATCTCCAACTTGATCTACCAGACGCCCTCCTTCAAGGAGAAGGGCAAGGCGCTGGAAGAGACAATCGGCGGCTGGCAGTTGAGCGGCATCATGACCTTGCAGAAGGGCAGCCCGTTCTCGATTGGCCAGTGGAACTCGGACCCTGGCGTTGGCATGTGGAACGACCGCGCCGATACTACCGGCACAGCCCCCAGCATGGGCAAGGGCAATCACTGGGATTGGATCAACCCGGCCAAGGGCTACTTCAACCCGGGCGCCTTCATTGATCCGTTAGACACCAGCACCGGACACGTGACTTCCTGCGACGACAACACGCCAGGATGGTGCGGCTTTGGCGACACCGGCAAGAATGCCTACTTTGGACCGGGCGTCTTCGGCATCAATGCATCGATCATGAAGAACTGGACTCTGTTGCAGGGAAAGTCCCTCCAGTTCCGCTGGGATGCCTTCAACGCCACCAACCATCCGGTCTTCTCCAACCCGGCATCCACCGTCAACCAGACCCATTATGACCCGGCACATCCAGAAAACGGCGGTGTTTTTGGCGTGATAACCGGTACCAACAGCAGTCCTCGCTACTTCCAAGGCGCACTTCGCATAACCTTCTAAGAGCGCAACCTCAACAGAGGCCCGGGCGAGTTTCCTCGTCCGGGCCTTTTCTTCAATCAGAAACTATGATTCCAATCAAACCCCGCCATTCCCGCATCACACTCAGAGTGAACCTAAAAAAGGGCAGTTGCATACCGTCATTCGTGGCCTGCATCAAAGTTTGGAGCCTCAGAAGCGTGTTGCTTTGTAATCAGGGCCCGACTTCTAGCCTGCCCTGAGCGGAGTCGAAGGGGGCCGCAAAGGGCTGAAAGGAAAGCTGGGCTTTACAGGCTGCGGAAAAACTCTTCTGGAGGCAATTCCCAATGGCTTTGTAACCAGGGCACGACTTCAGTCGGGCCGATAAAGCCAATCATATCAACGTTGGGCTTTAGCCCCTGCAAAACTTCGGCCTGGCGAATTACCATGGTTCGGCTTCTTCTCGATCGTCGATTTTCAACTGCTCCGCACCTCACCCAAGGGGTGAATTTGGCACCGGGGATTCCACAAACCTCCCGCGAGCGAGAAGCGAGCCGCTGGCCCCACCGCGGGTGGCGTCTGAACACACCGCGCGGCAAGCATGACAACTCACTCTTCCGCGGCGTTCACCACTTCCTTCTCCAGCCGCGGCGGCAGTTGTCCTACCCACTTCCGCTCGATGCGCCCGCTGGAATCGATCAGCAGCACGGTCGGCGTTCCCGAGACCTTGAGAGCATCAAGTTTTTCACCGAAAATGCCTTGAACCTCCACATTGTTCTTTTCCAGGTATCCGCTGCCGGAGAATTCGTCATTCGGCATGACGGCCAGAAGATGAGCACGGAGCGCGCCGCCTCTTTCCAACTCGCCTAGCGCCCTGTAAAAAGTCATGCTTGCATCGCAGTATGGACATCCTCTGCGGATGGCGATCACGAGTGTCTTTGGATAACTGCTCCAACTGTATCCCGGAAGCGGCGCAAGAGTCTGGCCCGCGGGGCTCGCCTTCTCGCTCCCATGCGTCTGCGGCTTTGCGGTATGGGCAGGGCTGTAGGAGTTGATAATCTCAATCTGGGAGAGTGATTTGCCCTGGGCGGCCAAGGCCGGGGTTTCCTTCGGCCGGTCAAGCCCCGAACACAATACATACCCAATTCTCGACAAGCTATCCTGACTCGCAATGCCGCACCAGCTTCCTTCTTCGCTGGTCATGGTAAGGAGAATGCGAACAACCGTCCCCTGGGCCATTGTCTTCACAACATCGCTCTCTGTCGACATCTTGGAGTACACCGCAAGAGAATCGACTTTGACAGTGCCCCGCTTGTCCTGCGGAGAGGCTGAAGAAGGCGCAAGCATGAGCAGAGCAATGAGAACGCACCACGCGGGCGATGACGGCGTCTTCACCGGTATCTCCTTTTTCGACCCAGAGTTTCTATAATTCTACGCATCCTGAAGCAGAGGACAATACCGTGTGCCCCAGGTTCGCCGGGTGCTCCATTCCGAGGCTTCATCGCGGAATGGGTGGGATAGCACAAATCCCAACCCGCCATGCACCCATCCCGGCAACTAACCTCAAGCGAACAAGCAGCGAGCCACCAGCCCCACCGCAGGTGGCCTCCGGGCACCAGCCCTTCCTATGGACCTTCAATCCCTGAAATAACCTCCGCCGCAAAAAACTCGTCTTGTGCCACTCCCCCATCGTCTCTTTGCCGCCCCAAAAAACCACCGCCCGCTTTGCGTGCAATTAACTCCCAACGCGCACAATAGAAGCAGTCGCAAACCCGAGGCGCCATCGGTCCACCGTTCAATCTTGTTTCCGCTCGCACTCGGTCTCTGGTCTCTATTCCCAGGTTCCTGTTTTTCGTCTCATATTCTCTCTTTATTCTCCTGAAAATCGTGCATACCCCACCCCCCCTACCCTTTGAAGACCGCTTTTTGATCCTGAATAATCATATAACAAACACATATAAAACGACTTATCGCTTTTATACAGGTTACTGATAAGTAACATAAAAAATCGCTTCTTGCCCTTTTTGGGGTCTGGAAGGGCCGCTTTCGGGCAAAAACGACCTCTTTTCGCGCATTTTTGAGAGGCTCCAAAAACAGCCCTGTCAACGACTCCACTGACTTGCTATCTTTGCGTTATAACCAACCTTGGCCGTTCATCAAGAGTAAGCTTCCCCAAGGAGTCGCCAGCATGACCATGAGCCTTCAAGAACAATTCGGCCAGATCGACATCTACCTCTTCGATCAGATCCTGCGCGGCAACATCGAGCCCCGCATGACCGTCCTCGACGCCGGAAGCGGCTACGGCCGCAACCTCGTCCATCTTCTGCGCGCCGGCTGCCAGGTCTTCGCCATCGATGAAGATCCCCAAGCCATCGAGCACGTCCGCCGCCTCAGCGCCTCGCTGCATACCGGCCTGCCCGTAGAGAATTTTCAAGTCGGCCCGGTCGAGCAGATGCCCTTCCCCAGCGCATTCGCCGACGTGGTTCTCTCCAGCGCCGTCCTCCACTTTGCCCGCGACGATCGCCATTTCCGCGCCATGCTGGCCGAGCTCTGGCGCGTGCTCAAACCCGGCGGCCTCTTCTTCTGCCGCCTCGGCTCAAGAATCGGAATGGACTTCGAGCGCCTGCGCGGCAACATCTACTTAATTCCAGACGGCTCGCAATGGTTCCTCGTCGATCAGCCGATGCTGCTCGCCCTGACCGAGGAGTTGAACGCCGTTCTGGTTGACCCGCTGAAGACGACCATCGTGCAGGATTATCGCTGCATGACCACTTGGGTTTTGCGAAAGCGCAGAGGATGAAGGCCCGCCCCAGCGCGCCTCTCTGACCACAGCCCATGAACTTTCAATAGCGGCAGCCAAGCCTTTATGCGATACTGAAAAAGGTTTGGACGAATGCGCCGGCGAGCCGGCCACCGGAGTTTTCACGGTCGTGAGAATGATGCTGGCAGTCAAAGCGCAAGTAGCCCAGCAAAAGCAGTAGCAAAACAAAGCCGGGATGGTGGAACTGGCAGACGCAGCGGACTCAAAATCCGCCGACCTTCGGGTCATGGGGGTTCGACCCCCCCTCCCGGCACCATACAAAACAAACAAGTTAGATGGTTTAAGGACGCAGCGATGCGCCCTGCGCATGTTCCACTCCCTGCTCGCCATTGCCGGCTTGGTTCAGCGTCCCATTCAGGCCGGCTGAAAAATTACATTCCCGCGACGGCCCGCTGAGCGGCGAAGATCTGTTTGATTCCGCTTTCGGCCAGATCGACGAGTTCATTGAGTTGGGTGCGCGAGAAGCTGCCCTTTTCAGCCGTGGCCTGGGTCTCGATGAGGCCGCCATCTTCGGTCATCACCACATTCATGTCCACCTCGGCCTGTGAATCTTCCTCATAGCAGAGGTCGAGCAGCGCCGCGCCGCCGACGATGCCGACCGAGGTCGCGGCGACCAGTTGCTTCAGCGGCGACTGCTTCAGCGTTCCCGCCTTGACCAGAGCGTTGAGAGCCAGCGCCAGAGCCACGGCGGCTCCAGTGATGGCCGCGGTGCGCGTGCCGCCGTCGGCCTGGATCACGTCGCAATCCAGGATCACCGTCCGCTCGCCCAGCAGCTTCATGTCCACGACCGAGCGCAGGCTGCGGCCAATGAGCCGTTGAATCTCGTGAGTCCGTCCGCCGATCTTGCCGCGTTCGCTCTCGCGCGGGGTGCGGGTGACGGTGGCGCGGGGCAGCATCGAGTATTCAGCCGTAACCCAGCCGCGGCCTGAGTTGCGCAGCCAGCCTGGTACGCCCTGCTCGATGGTGGCGCAGGTCAGCACCCGCGTGTTGCCCACCGAGATCAGCACCGAGCCTTCGGCGGTCTGCACAAAACCGGGGGTGAGGGTGAGCGTGCGAAGCTGTTGCGGAGCCCTGCCGCCGGGTCGAAAAAAGGAAGAAGCGTTCATGCTGAGATTGTACGGGAGCGGGGCTTGCCGGCAGGCCCCGCCTCTCTGCCGCTGAAAGCCGCGCCGCAGTCAGGTTCACTCCACACATGAGCGATTTTTGGGCTGGCGGAAGGCTTTTGGCAGCAGGAATCGTCGCTAAAGCATTGAAAAAGTGCGGCTTGCATCGGCGGTTCCCAGGACAGGAATCCCGTTTTTCCCTGGCCCGTTCCAGGAATCGTCTGATAACCCATTGAAAACATAGTGGTTGATGAAGAAGTCAGCCCTGGCCTTGTCCCATTTCGGAACGTTTTGCCCGTTTTAGGGTCTTGCGGCGATCTTCGGGAATGGGAGACTAACTCCTTCCCTTATCAGGAACTTAGACGGACTGTTCTGGTTTGGCACACAACGTGTAATAGAAGAGAACGTCCGACCATGACGAAACCGGAATGGGAAGGGCGGAAAAGCAAGGAACAGGAATTAGGGACTAGGGAATAGGGACTAAGGACTAAGGATCTGAAGGCTTTGAGACAGATCTCTGATCTCTGACAAAGAAAAGGAGCGAATCATGCAACAGCAGACAGCGGGGACAGTGGAACTGAAAGGAACCGGGATGGCAACAGCGATTCTTATCGAAGGCGATGCCGCCGAAGCGGGCCTGACCGGTGGCCGGGTAGCCGAAGGCGAGCGCAGACGGGTCGAGGCGGTCGTCGAGACGCTGGCCAACCTGCGCAACGATGGCGAGAGCCTTGCTGAAGTGGCTCACGACGCCCGCAACATGGTCACCGCGCTGGGCCTCTACTGCGACCTGCTGGCGGAGCCGGGCGTGCTCAGCCCGTCCTTTACACACTATGCCAGCGAGCTTCGCCTGGTGGCCACGGCCAGCCGCCGCATGGTGGAAAAGCTGTTGGCTTTGGATCCGCGCATTGGGCCGATGGAGGCTTCCGGTCTGTCGCGGCTGCCAGCCTCCAGTTTGAATCTGCCCGCGTCTAGTTTGAATCTGCCTGCCGCAGGGCCGCTTGGGCAGCATCGCACCGAGCGCGCCCGCCACTGGGATCTGATGCCACCCGAGCCGATCGTCAACCTGGCCGCCGAGCTGCTTGCCAATCGCAATCTGCTGGCTGCGCTGGCCGGGCCGCAGATCGCCCTCACCGTAGATGCCGAGGGCGGCGCGCGGCCGGTGCGGTTGAACGGCGAAGAGTTGACCCGCATCCTGGTCAATCTGGTCAAGAATGCCGCCGAAGCCATGCCCGAGGGCGGCCGAATCCAGTTGGGGTTGCGCGAGCTTCCCGCGGATTCGATGAAGAATAACCTTGATACCGTGAATTCTCTGCTGCTCACCGTCGAGGACAACGGTCCCGGCATTCCCAAAAAATCGCTGGAAAAGATCTTCGACTCCGGCTTTACCACCCGCGTTCGCAACAACGCCGGAGCCACCGGAGCGGGCAGGCAGGCTGGGCAAACCGGCTGGACAGCCTCCCATCGCGGCCTGGGCCTCTCCATCACCCGTTCCATCGTCGAGGCCGCGGGCGGCCAGATCCGCGCCGCCAACCGCGCCCTGGCCGGAGCGCGCTTTGAGATTCAGCTTCCCATCGGCTCCCGTTGAGAGCCGGCGGCCTGCGGAGAGAGCGCGGAGAAAGAGCCGCGCGCCGCAACAACAAAAAACTTGATTGAACGATTTGCGCGTGAGGAGAATACAATGCTCGAAACAGTGGTTTTGACGAGAACTATGGAATTTATCCCCCAAATCGCAGAGCCTATGGCCCGTATGCACCTTCTTGTAGTCGATGCGGACACGGCGGTCCGCTCGGCCTGCGCCGAGATCGCCGCCAGCTTAGGCTACGCGGTGGAGAGCACCGGCGACCTGACCCACGCCCGCAGCCTGCTGCGCGGACGGGCCTCCGACATCCTTCTGGTGAATCTGCCGGCCGGCTCCAACCAGGGCCTGGAGATGGTCTCCGAGGTCAAGCTGCTCTACCCGCAGACCGCCGTGATTGCCATGACGGCCTCGGGCTCGGTCAACGCCGCCGTGGAAGCGATGCGCTGCGGAGCCTGCGACTATCTGACCAAGCCCTTCGCGATGGATGAGCTGTCTACGGTTCTGGACCGCGCCTCCGCCAGCCTGGTCACCGACACCGCGACCCGCCAGTTGCGCGAGCGGCTCCGTCTCAGTCAAGGATTGGGCGCGATGATCGGCCGCTCCGGCGAGATGGAAAAGCTCTATCGCATCCTCTCCAAGGTCGCCCAGAGTTCGCACCCGGTTTTGATTCTGGGCGAGAGCGGCACCGGCAAGGAACTGGTGGCGCGCACCATTCACGCCTATGGGCCCAATTCGCAGAAGCCATTTCTGCCTGTCGATTGCGGCTCCCTGGTCCCGACCTTGATCGAGAGCGAGTTGTTCGGCTACGTCAAGGGCGCATTTACCGGCGCCAACCGCAACAAGGATGGGCTGCTGGTCTCGGCCGAGGGTGGCACGGTCTTTCTGGATGAGATTGGCGAGCTCTCGCTGGACCTGCAAGCCAAGCTGCTGCGCGCATTGCAGGAAAAGGAAGTCCGCCCGGTTGGAGCCACGCATCGGGTTCCCATCAAGGCGCGCATTGTCGCCGCAACCAACCGCGATCTGGCGGTGATGGTGGAAAAGGGCACCTTCCGCAAGGATCTCTTCTACCGGCTCAACGTCGTCAATCTGCGGCTGCCCGCCTTGCGCGACCGCCGCGAAGACATCCCTCTGCTGGCGGCGCATTTTCTGGACCACATCAGCCGCGAGCACGGGACTAAATTTACATTGAGCGACGAGGCGCTGCGCACCATGATGCGCCACGACTGGCCTGGCAATGTGCGGGAGCTGGAAAATTCCATCGAGCGCGCCTGCGCACTTTCTTCGGGCCCGATTCTCCATCTGGGCGACCTGCCCACCCAACTCCAGCAGCAGGGCCTGGAGGCGCGCCGCTCGGCAGTTGCCTCCGGCGAACCGCCCGCCGAAGGAGCCCAGCCGCAGTTGACCACGCTGGCCGACCTGGAGCGCCAGGCCATCCTGGGCGCAATCCGGGCGCTGAACGGCGACAAGCTTCAGGCCGCGAAATTGCTGGGCATTGGCAAGACCACCCTCTACCGCAAACTCAAGGAATATGGCATCGCCGACCCGCTTCGGGAAGAATGATTACTTCCGACTCAAGTTGGGACTGATTGCGCCGATAGGGCTGTTACGGGAAAGTTCACAGGTCTGGAGCGGGAAGACGAACCGCCAGGATCCGAACGCTGCCCGGCCACAGGCTGGCCAGGGGAGCACTGCGAGGAGCTGGGAATGAGCATTTTGATTGTGACTGGAATCGAAGGCGCCCGTAATTGCGCCGCCATAGTGGCAGCGCAGTTGGGCATGGAAGTGGAAGTGGCTGAAGGACGCAAGGCGGCGCTGGCTGCGTTGCGCCACCGCGAGTATTCCGCCGTGGTGATGGACGAGACGATGGCCGAGTGCGATCCGGCATCGGCAGAAGCCATCTGGGAGCACGCCAGCCTGGCCATCCCGCTGCAAATCAACTTTGCCCTGGCCGGCGCGTCCAGGCTGATCCGCGAGATTCGCGCCGCCCTTCACCGCCGCGAGCGGGAGCAGATGCTGGCACGGAGAGCCGCGGCCGCCGCCATTGAAACCGAACTCAAGTCCACCGTCGCCGGCCTGCTGCTGCACTCGCAGTTGGCGCTCACCGGGGCGGAGATACCGGCTCCCGTAGCTGAACGGATGCGGGTGGTGGCCGATCTGGCTGGCTGCCTGCGCCAGCAACTGAGCGCGCCGCAGATGTCGCGCGGCGAAAGCGCCGCCTGAGCGGCAAGTCTTCCGATGAACTCTTTGCGTTGCACGCGCATCGCCGGGGCGTTTCTTGCCCCGGCGCTTTTTTGCGCGCCTTATCTCCCGCAGCTTTACAGATAACTTTTTCATGTGCTTCAGCCCTACTGATATAGTCCCTCGCCGCCAGTCTCACAGCCTTCACCAACGTTGAACGCGGCCCGTCGCGCGCAAGGCGGCAAGTTCGAAGAACTCTTATCGCGCCTGAAAAACCAAGGAGGCCTTGCGCATCGCAAGAAGAGCAAAGAGTTTTCTCTTTCGTGTTCATGTTTTTTAGGTGAGCGCCGATGAAGCGTATGTCGGCCTTTGAATTATTGTTCAGGCCCTGGAGGCGAGGCACGTTGAGAGCCATGAATAGCTCCGCTCAGTACCAGCCCCAGTCTCCGGCATCGCCCCTGACCATGGTTGAAGTTGAATCGCCACTGGAGGCGCAGCCGGTGGGGGTAAGCGCGGCCTGGCGCAAGCTTTTGATGCAGGCAGAGATGGCCGCACCGCATGTGCAGGTGGCGGCGATCGAAGGCGAGCACGGCGTGGGCAAGCATACGCTGGCCCGTTATCTCTTCAGCCGGTCACCGCAGGCCAATGGCCTCTTTCAGCGCCGCGACGCGCGGGAGTGGCTGGTCACCGACGCCGATCCCTCGACTCTTGCCGGCTTCACTTATCTGGATCGCGTAGACTTGCTGGCCTCGCCGGGCCAGGGGCTGCTCTTGGGCGTGCTCAAGGCGCTGCAAGACCGTCCGCCGGGCCGCTTTGTTCTGCTGGCTTCCTCGCAGACCTCGCTGCGCCAGATGGCCTCGCAGGGGCTGTTGCTGCCCGATCTGGCCTTCCGCCTGACAGCGGTTCGCTTTGCCATTCCGCCGTTGCGTCAGAGGCGTGAAGACATCTCGGCGCTGGCGCAGACTTTACTGGACCGCATCTGCACTCTTTACCAGCAGCGCCCTGTGGTGATGGGTCCGGGAACGCTGGCGCGGCTGCTTCAGCATAATTGGCCGGGCAACGTGCGCGAGCTTGCCGCGGTGCTTGAAACCGCGCTGCTCGAGGCCGTCAACGGCATCATCCGTCCCGACGACCTGGCGCTGCCGACAGGCCTGGAAGCTCCGCCGCAATTGCAGACGGCGCAGCGCAGCGACAGCCTGAATCTGGATGCCATCATTCAGCAGCATGTGCAATATGTTCTGGATCTGAATCGCGGCAACAAGCTGCGCGCCGCGCGCCAGCTCGGCATCAGCCGGTCTACGCTTTATCGCATTCTGGGCAATGAGAATATCCTCGCCCACTGAATATCTTGACAACGGAAGAGCGGGCAAAGCGGCATTTTCCTCGGGAAAATGCCGCTTTGCCCGCTTGTGTCGCGACGAGCGGAAATGAAGATGTTATAGTCCGCGCTCTACCACGTATAGCGCACAGAGTAGGTGAATGAGGCCTCGCCGTTGGCGGGAATCTCGATGGGAAATTCGATGGTGTTGCTGTCGAGCTTGGTGAAGTCGGCGGATTTGCGCAGAATATCCCAGTTGTCGCCGCGATAGAGGTGCTCGATGTCGGCAACGGTGACCGGCTCGGATTTTTGGTTGGTGAGTTTGATCTCGAAGGATTCGTCCAACGTATGGTTGTTGCGATTGATCTGGTAGTCGGTCTGGCGGCGCGAGCCTTTGACGTCGAAGGCGCTGCCGGTGCTGATCTTGACCGTCTCTTCGGTGGGCGTGTGGTTGATGGCGCTTTCGCCCACAAACTCCATTTGGCCGTCGGCGTCGCGGCGATAGAGGCGAATCCGTCCGGCCGGCAGCGGAATGCCCAGATGGTTGGCCTGGGTATTTTTGAACTCCTCGAAGATTTGAACCTTGGTGTTGCCTGAGTTGATGCCGTAGTTCTGCTGATCGATGAAGTTGTTGTTGTAGTTGGTTGACGGCTGGCGGTTTTCAGCCGCGCCGTCAAAGGAGTAGCTGCGCAAGAGCGTGATTGCCGGGGCCTCGATGAATTGGATTTGCTTGGTCTCACCGTCGTTGAGTGAGACGGTGCGATTGAGGTCGTAGAGGTGAAAGTCGTCGAAGGCCTTCTGGGTTACTTGCCCGTTTACGCTGAACGCCCCTGCCGAAGCGAAGGCCTTGGCTCCGCTAAAGGCTTCGTTGCGCGGCTTGATCTTGGCCACATCGCCAGCCATGAGCTTGATTCGAGCCTGCGGGAACTCCGTGCCGCTCTGGTTGTGAATGGTGACCCATCCGAGGAGGTCGGCCTTCTCGCCGGTCATAGCTTTGGCATTGGCAGCTTTACCAACGGTATCGCCAGAATTCGGTGCGACCACGTTGTAGGTCGCCTCCCAATTCAGGCCACCCGTGATGTAGGCTAGTTCCGCGGAGAGCTTCTGCGCCTTTGCCGAGTCGATCTGCCAGTTCAGAGCCGGCTTCAGCAGCAGGCCGTCGGTCGAGGCGGGAAAGAGCGGCGTACCGGGAAGCTGAAACTGCAGTATGCCATCGACCTCAATGAGGGCTTGATTCTGGGAGGAGCCAAACTGGGCGCCGGTCTGGGGCGCGCGAACGATCTTGCCTTGAACGATCTCGGCGGGAACGATTTTTCCGTCCACGAGGAATCTTTGGGACTCCCGGAAGCCGATCGTCTTGCCTTCATACTTTTGAAGCAGCCAATCCTGGGTGACAACGCCGGCGTCGTAGTTCTGCTCGACGATGTGGAAGCCGGGCTTTTTGGTTGAATCGCCGAGGGAGGGATCGCGCAGCACGACCGAGTCAGGTTCAAGCTGCGTGGTGACCTGGTTGGTGGAGACTTGATTGATGCCGGGATGCAGATCGAGTTCAATCTGGGTGCGGGCGACGGCGAAGTTGTCGTTGTAGATGGTGAGGGCGGTCGAGGGCGTTGCGGGCTGAGTGGAAGGTTGCTGAGCTGCAACCGATGAGGCGGCTAAGACGATGGCGGCGAGAGAAATGATGCGCACGAAACCCTCCTTCAAATTGCGAAAGAATCTCCTGGCCCGGAGCAACGTTCTATTAGACGCGGGCTTGACCAAAATAGCTCGCCTCATTGAATCACGGAATCCGCTCATACGGCTGATAAACGGGTTCCCAGACATAGGCGCGCAGCCGCTCGCGCAGGGTTGCGTCGTCCACGGCTTCGGCGGTGCCGTCGGCCATCGCCTGCTTGGCTACGGCTTCAGCGACGACGAGGCTGACTTTGCGGCAATCGGCGATGGGCGGCAGCAGCGGCGCTTCTGGGTCTGCAAGGGTGGGCGAGAGGCTGGCCAGCGCCTTGGCCGAGGCCATGATCATCGCATCGGAAACTCGTGTCGTTCGCGAGACGAGAATGCCCAAGGCGAGGCCGGGAAAGATGAAAGAGTTGTTGACCTGGGAGATGCGCGTCAGCTTGCCGTTGACCTGAACAGGATCGAAGGGGCTGCCGGTGCCCACCAGGGCGCGGCCATCGGACCAGCGGAAGAGATCGGCGGGGACGGCCTCGGCCTTGGAGGTGGGGTTGGAGAGGGGAAAGATGATGGGGCGCGCGGTGTGGCGGGCCATCTCGCGGACAATCTCTTCAGTAAATGCGCCGGGCTGCGCGGAGACGCCGACCAGCACGGTGACGCCGGCGTTGCGGACCACGTCAAGAAGGCTAATGGCGCAAGAGCCGAATGAGGAGGCTGTCAGCTTCCAGCCTTCGACGTCGGCGCGCTTGCGCAGCAGCGCATCCTGGCCGGGACGAATGCCCTCGCAGCCCTCAACCAGCAGGCCGTAGCGATTGAAGCAGTAGATGCGCTGGCGGGCTTGCTGCTCGGTGAGTCCTTCTTCCATCATGCGGGCGATCAGCAGGTCGCCGATGCCGATGCCGGCCGATCCGGAGCCAAACATGGCGATGGTCTGCTCTTTGAGCGGGCGGCCGGTGGCGCGGACGGCGGCGAGCAGCGTGCCGGTGGTGATGGCTGCCGTGCCCTGGATGTCGTCGTTGAAGGTGCAGAGGCGGTCGCGGTAGCGCTTGAGCAGGATGGCCGCGTTGACGCCGGCGAAGTCCTCCCACTGGAGAAGAATGTTGGGCCAGCGCCGCTGGACTGCGGCGACAAACTCTTCGATGAACTCGTCGTACTCCGCGCCGCGAACGCGCTTGTGCTGCCAGCCGATGTAGATGGGATCGTTCAAGCGCTCTTCGTTGTCGGTGCCGGCGTCGAGCAGAATGGGCAGGCAGTGCTCGGGAGGAATGCCGCCGAGCGCGGTGTAGAGGGCCATCTTGCCGATGGGGATTCCCATGCCGCCTGCGCCCTGATCGCCAAGGCCGAGAATGCGCTCGCCGTCGCTGACGACGATGCAGCGCACCTCGTCAAAGCGCGGGTCGGCGAGGATCTGCGCGATGTGATCTTTTTGCGGATAGCTGAGGAAGAGGCCGCGGGGACGACGCCAGATTTCGCTGAAGCGCTGGCAGCCCTCGCCGACGGCGGGCGTGTAGACGATGGGCAGCAGCTCCTCAGTGTAATGCGCAATGAGCGAGTAGAAGAGTGTCTCGCAGTTGTCCTGCACGTCGCGCATGTTGCTGTACTTGAGGAAGGCGGTATCGCGGCCGTCGAGAACGCGTTTGCGGCGCTCGCGCTGGTCTTCCAGGCTGCCGATGTGAGGAGGCAAGAGGCCATGCAGGCCGAAGGCGTCGCGCTCTTCCTCGGTGAAGGCGGTGCCTTTGTTGAGGCGGGAGTTCAGCAGCAGTTCGATGCCGTGAAGACGGGTGCGAACCACGCCGCCGTTAGCCTGGAAATCCTCACTCATTGCGGTTTTTCTCCTGAAGGTTGGCTGGATGCCGGAGTTGATTGCCGATTCTGGATATTTTTATGCTACGCCGCGAAGGAGGCGATCTTTTGTTGCGGGCGTCACAAATGGGGCCGGATACTCGGACCTTTATCGCGGCTGCCAAGGATCGAGGATCGCAACACCCGTGAGCGCGAAGTCCTTCACATTGCGCGTGACTACCGTCATGCTATGAACCAGGGCGGTCGCGGCGATCAAAGCGTCCCGATATGATCGCGGGTTTGGCACCTGCAAGGCTGCGCCTCTGAGTGCGACCTGAGTGTCAACGACAAGAATTCGTCCGGCAAAGGATGGAAGCACATAATCCTCCAGCCAAGCGCGAAGGACTGATCCTTGCCTCGCATCGCGTCGCTCCATTAGCAAGGTTCCCAATTCCATTTCCAGAATGCAGACGGAGGAAAGAAACATGGATTCCGCGAAGACACTCTTGGCCCAAGCCTCAACATGACGATCAGCCTTGCCGATGCTGGCCTTGCGAAATTCGGAGATTACATTGGTATCGAGGAGGAACATCATGCCCAGTCGACCGGCTTGGGGAATTCGCCGCCCATTCGCGGAAACTCAAAATCCATATCGATTTCCGCTGCCTCGGGCATGGCTAAAAGCTCGACGATGCTCTTTCCCTTATTCGTGATCCGCTGGTACTCCCCGATGGAAAGCAGCACATGGGCAGGCCGTCCGCGGTCCGTAATGAAGACGGGGCCTTTGCGCGCGGCTCTCTTGGCCCGTGCAGCGTCCTGATTGAATTCCCGGCTGGATAGAGTAGTGATGGCCACGGCGCCCTCCCTCTGTAGGTACGTTGCTACATTGTAGCATGAATTTCTTTATTCGAAGGTCAGCAGCACAACCTCGGGGCTGGTGCCGACGCGCATGGGCGGACCCCAGGTGCCTGCGCCGCTCGAGGTGAGAACCTGCAAGCGGCCGAAACGCTGCAACCCGTAGATGTACTTGCCGAAGGCGCGGCGGGTGAACCAGGTGAAGGGAAAGATCTGGCCTCCGTGGGTGTGTCCGGAGAGTTGCAGGCTGACGCCGGCCTGCTCGACGACAGGCAGGCGGTTGGGGACGTGGTTGAGCAGAATGCTGGGCCGCGTGGGGTCAAGTTGCAGGCTCTCCAGCGTGGCGCGCAGGCGGACCGGATAACCTGAGCCGCCATAGGTGACGCCAGCGATGTCGAGGCCGTCGATGGTGACTTTTTGATTGGCGAGGACGTGAATGCCGAGGCTGGCGAGCACCTGATTGAAGCGGGCGGTGTCGCCGAACTCGTCGTGGTTGCCGGTGGAGAAGTAACTGCCCAAGGGCGGGGCGAGCGCGCGCAAGGGCTCGGCGAGCGCCGCGGCGTCGATCTTGGAGCCGTCGAAAAGGTCGCCGGGAAGGAAGATCGCATCCGGCTTGAGGCGCGTGGCGAGGGCTGCAATGCGGCGGCTGCAGGCGGCTCCGTTGACGTGGCCCAGATGCAGGTCGCTGACGACGAGGCCGGTGCGGCCTCTCCAAAATGCGGGCAGGCCGGGCAGTTGCACCGCGATGCGCCGGACGCGAATGAAGCGGGCATTGATGAGTCCGTAAACACTGGCGGCAATGGCAAGAGCGAAGAGCACGGCGGCGAGGAGCGGCTTTGAACTACTGAGTCCCAGCAGCGCCAGCACGGGCCGCAGCAGCCAGCAGAGGCAGGCGGCCAGGAAAAAGAAGTTGAGGAAGCCGAGCCAGACGGCGGCCAAACGATAAAGCAGCGTAACAGCGCGGCTGGCCGAGTAAAAGCCCAGAAGCGCGGCGGCGATGAAGCTGAAGGCGAGCAGGAAAATGGCGCTGCGCAGCGAGGCAGTCGCCACCGGGCTCATCGGCCCCCAGAAGACGATCCACGTGCGATAGATGAACCAATGCGCAAGCGCCAGGATGCCCTGCATCAGCGCAATGCCTACCAGAGGCCAGGCTTTCAATCCGCTTACTCCCAGCTTCAATTCTTGCACGGGGCGGATGGGCGGGGTTGATGTCTGGGCGGCGCGGAACGTAAATTCTTCTTGACATTGGAGGCATTGGAAGACAAACTAGGGCTGCTTGCCGAGAGATTCTGTGACTTGCTCCGCGCAGCCAAGGCCCCCACTTTGCGAAATCGAATCAGCATCACTTGCATTCTGACGGCAATGGCCGGCCTGCTTGGGCCGCCAAGCCTTCTTGCCGCTGCGCCCGGTCTCTGGATTCCCTTTGTCTCCGTGCAGCCGACGGCTTCCAGCAGCGTGAGCTTCTCGTTTCAGGATTCCGGCCCGGTGACGCAGGAGAGCCTTTACCAGATTTCACCGCGCACGGTTCAATCCGACAACCGGATTTTCAATGTAATTGTCGACGCGAATTCTTTTTTGCGCAACAAGGCCAACGATTTTCAGTTCTCCTTGTATGTGCAGAGGGCTGGCGAGAGCACTGCTGAAAGCTTTCGCGTGGTGGAGGGGCCGATCGGCGTCTTCACCGACTATCTGGGTTCGCTGCCGATCACGATTGAGGGCGGCTCGGTGCTGGATACGGCTACGCTGAGCGGGATTCCGATTCATGCGCAGAACGAGGGGCCGGTCTTTGCGCTGGGCAGCGGCGCGCCGTTCAAGGTGACGCTGGGCGGCAGCTCGCGCAATCCGATTCCGCTGGTGAACAGCCTCACGGGATTGCAGGCGACGGTCAATCAGGTGAGCGTGGTCTCTGCCAGTTGCAGTGGATGCTGGCTGACGCCGCCCACGGCCACAACCGACCCGACGGTACAGCCGCAGGGCTCGGCGTCGTTGAATCTGACGCTGCAACCGAACAATCTCTACGCGCTGTTTGCCTCGGCATTCTCTCTCAATGCCAGTCAGGCGCATGACGTTCTTGCGGTCTACATCACCAGTACGCCGGGGCAGGGCGGGCTTCCGGGGCTGCCGCAGAGAATCGATGTTCCGGTCCGGTTTACGCCTTCACCGTTTTATTTATTCTTCGCGGTCCTGCTTGGCGCATTGATCGGATTCGGCATCCGGTGCCTGATTCCTCCAGCGGCTGCCAAGCCCGGCGATCCTGCGCAGCCGCCGCAAGGGCGATTTCCGCGGTGGGCGCGGGATCTGCTGCTGAGCATTGCCACGGCGGCCGTGGTTGAAATTGTAGGGCTGATTATCTACAACCCGCCGACGACTTCGGTGGTGGTCTTCGGCTTTTCGCTGGACCCGACGCAATTCGCGCCATCGCTGCTGATCGCCATTCTGGTGGCGGGCGGACCGCCGGTTGTTACAAAAATCACGGACGCAATCAAAATCTGAGGTCTTCGATGCAAAAGAGATTGGCGCTATTTATCTTGCCGGTGTTATTGATTGCGAGCGCGCAGATGGTTGCGGCGCAGGATCATGCGCAGAACCGCCCGCTGGGACGGCCGGTGGCGATCGACAAGCTGCCCACGGGCTCGCTTTATGTGCTGGACGCCAAAGGCGCGGTTCATGCGGTGGATTTTATCGGCGGCAAGCCCGTGGTGACGGGCAGCTTTCAATTCCCCAAGGCATGGACGGCGGCCGATCTTGCGAGCGCGCAATTGAACGGCCAGAATGTGCTTTTTGTGGCGGCCAACTTGGGAATGACTGGAGAGATTTCGCTTTATACGGTTACGGGGATTCTGAAGTCTTCCTGGAGCTTGCCGAATGGCGTCTCTTCGGTGGCCTATGACCCAGCCAACTCGATCCTTTACGCTACCAGCGGCCACACGCCGGAGATCTACCGGATCGATGTGGGCATGGGCGGCGCGCCACAGCCGATTGTGAGAACGCCGGGAAGCCAGCGGCTGGGGCCGATTGTCTTCGACGCCAGGCACAATGCGCTGCTGGTGGAGGATCTGGTTCTGGGCGCAATTTATAGCGTGGATCTGGCGCAGCGCAAGGCAGTTTTTTTCTGCGGGGGGGTGCGGAGCGCATCGGCGTTGAAGTTCTCCGCCGACGGTTCGCTGCTTTATGTCTCCGACGACGTGACGCGCGATGTGGTGACCTTCTCAATGGCCCAGCCCAAAGCCGCTCCGCGAGTCTTTGCCAAACTGCCGGATTTCCGCAGCCCCTCGGGGCTGGCGTGGGTGGGCGACCAGTTGGCCGTCTCCGACGACGAAGCGCACAGGCTCTTTATCTTCTCAAAGGGCGGAAGCCTGGAAGATGCATTGCCGGCTCTGCATTGAGGCGGATTTCCTTCACTAAAATGGGCGGTGAGTCAGCGGGTAAAGCTGCGCCCGCCGTGCTCCGTCTATTTTCTTAACCATCGATATGTGATGTGCGTCACTATAAACAAACTCCACCGATGAAATCATGGGGATATTGGTTACTCGATTCAATTTTGTTCCTTTTCCCCTTTGTATCTGTGGAGGTAGAAAGTGAAATTAGACCCATCCGCATTTGTCGCCGACCAGGATTTGATTCTGGCGCTGGAAAAGCAATCCACAGCCATATCGTGCGGCGGAGATCGCGTTCTCTTCCGCCAGGGTGATCGGCCTGAGGGTTTATACATTCTCAACCGGGGCCAGATCACGCTGACCATGACAGCAGCCAGTGGTGAGCAGGTAATGTCAGCCCAGGCGTCCGCCGGTTCCTTGCTGGGTCTGCCGGGGCTGATCAGCGGCGAGCCTTACACGCTGTCGGCAATTGCCCGCGAAGGCGCGCGGTTGAGCTTTGTTTCGCGCGAGGAATTCGATGCGGTGATGCAGTCGAGCCCGATTCTGGGGCTGAAGATTCTCGAGGTTCTGGCTGCCGAGGTGCGATCGGCGCGCCGGGCGCTGTCAAACCGGTAATAGATTGACGGTGCGATTGCGGAAGCGAAATCTGGGCGACGGTCCGCGGCCGCCGTTGTACGGAATTGGACGGCGGCTAGCCGCCCCCACCTGCTAAACTCTCTCTCGATATGGTCTTTCCAATCTTACTGATCGCGGTGGCCGCTTATCTGCTGGGCTCGATTCCCACCGGCTTTCTGCTCTTCCGCTTTTTTCGCCATGAGGACATTCGCCAGGCGGGCAGCGGCAACATCGGCGCCACCAATGTTCTACGCTCCGGCGGCAAGAGCATGGGCGCTGCTACCTTTATCGCCGACATGTTGAAAGGCTCGGCCTCGGTGGCTTTGGGCGCGCTGCTGGGCGGGCTGCTGCTGCCGCACTGGCCGCCGCGCGACGCCGAATCGCTGGCCGCGCTGATTGCCGTGCTGGGCCATGTCTTCCCGGTCTGGCTCAACTTTCGCGGAGGCAAGGGCGTGGCGACCGGCTTTGGCGTCTTTCTGGTGGCCGCTCCGTGGGCCGCGCTGGCCGCCATCTCGGTCTTCGCGGTGGTGCTGGCCATCAGCCGCTACGTTTCGCTGGCCTCGATAGTGGGCGCGGCCAGCTTTCCGGTTTTTGCCTACTTCTTTAACCGAATGCAAGGCGGAGGAGACAGGCCATACTTTTTCATCGCCGTTCAGGTTGCCGTGGCGCTGATGATTATTTTGAAGCACCACCAGAATATCGGCCGCCTGCTGAAGGGCACCGAATCCCGCCTGGGGAAGAAGAGGTCCGCATGAGCCGCATTATCGTTTTGGGTTCCGGGGCATGGGGAACGGCGCTTGCACTCTCGCTGCACCGGCGAGGCGGACATGTGGTTTCACTCTGGGCGCATAGTCCGGAGTTTGCCCGGCAGATCAACGACGCGGGCGAAAACACGCTCTTTCTTCCCGGCTTTCCCATTCCGGCGGGGCTTGAAGTGACCGGTGACAATGCCGCCGTGGGCGAGGCTGAGATCGTTCTCTCGGTGGTGCCGTCGGAGTTTCTGCGCTCGACCTTTGCGCGGCTGGGGCCGCATCTGTGCGCGGGGCAGATTGTTGTGAGCGCGACCAAAGGCGTCGAGGACCGAAGTTTTCTGCGCATGACGCAGGTGATTGCGGCCTGCCGGGCAGAGGCGGGAGCAGCCGATGAGTTGCCGATCGGCGCATTCAGCGGGCCGAGCTTTGCGCTGGAAGTGGCGCAGGGTCAGCCCACCGCGGTCACGGTCGCCTTTGACGACCAAGCCATTGCCGCGCGCATTCAGTCCGAGTTCTCGAGCGAAACGCTGCGGCTTTATACTTCGACCGATGTGATTGGCGTGGAACTGGGCGGAGCGCTGAAGAACGTGATTGCGATTGCCGCCGGAGTGGCTGCCGGAGTTGGCCTGGGGTATAACTCCGCCGCCGCACTGATCACGCGCGGCATTGCGGAGATTACGCGGCTGGCGGTAGCCTGCGGAGGACGCCGCGAGACGCTGGCTGGGCTCTCGGGCGTCGGCGATCTGGTTTTGACCTGCACCGGGTCGCTCTCGCGCAATCGCAGCGTCGGTCAGGAACTGGGCCGAGGCCGCAAGCTGCCGGAGATTCTGGCCGGGCTGGACGGCAAGGTCGCTGAAGGCGTGCTGACCACGCGCGCGGCGCTGGGACTGGCGCGGCAGCACGGGATTGAAATGCCGATTGCCGAGCAGATGGAGCTGATTCTGAATGAAGGAAAAGACCCGCGCGAGGCGATTAAAGATCTGATGCTGCGGCCGGGCCGGGACGAGCATTAGTCGCAGTTCAGGCTGCGGAGGAGGGCCGGTTTTGGGGTTGAAATTCCCGAAAAACATCCCGCATGGGCTAAAGTACTGTTGATTCTATGGGCTTTATCGGCACGACTGAAGTCGTGCCCTTTCAAAACAGAGCCCTCGATTATGTTTTTCCGCAGCCTGTAAAGCCGAACTCATCCCATTGGCGGTACACGGGGGTTAAAACCCCCGTCTCCCTCCGTGATCTCGATCGACAATTATAGTTCTTGGCGAACTGTACAGATTTGATACAGCAGACTGTCCGATTCCTGTACACTGGACGCGTTATGAGCTGCCTCTTTTGCAAGATCGTTGACGGGAGCATACCCTCCACCGCCGTCTATCAGGACGAACTGTGCTACGCCTTTGCCGACATCCATCCGCAGGCGCCGGTACACGTTTTGATAGCGCCGCGCCAGCACATCGATTCAACCGCGGAAGGCACGGAGGCGGACCGTTCGCTCTTCGGCCACCTGCTCTGGGCCGCGGCTGAAATTGCCCGCGCCAAAGGCCTGGGCAAAGGCTATCGCGTGGTAATCAACACCGGCGAAGACGGCGGACAGACGGTGGATCACCTCCATCTTCACCTGCTGGGCGGGCGGCCGCTGACGTGGCCTCCGGGATAACTACTGGTTAGATTGCCGCGTGGAGACTCCTTTTGCTGGAGTGCGCTTGAGGTGTGTTTGGGGCGATCAGGGCGGACTCCAAAGTTGAAGCGCTGACGAGGATGGCCGCTCGGGGTTCGTGCCATCCCACCCATTCCGCTGAAGCAACCTCGGTTCCTTCGACTGCGCTCAGGAGCGGAATGGACGGGGCACCCAGGCTTTTTGGTTAGACGGCCTGGTTCTCACAGAAGCAGGATGTTTGTGAGCGCGCCAGATTTTTGGCGGCGCGCGTCTTCTGGAAGAATTAAGAAGCAATTCGAACGGGCGAGGGCGGTCAGGTCGCCGGAGCCGTGCGTGGGAATCAACGCGGCGCGCGGCGGCTTGGCGGTAAAGTCGCAGAATGCCGGCAGAAAACGCGTCAGGCCCGGCTTGCCTTTCTGATCGCAGCTCTCACTGAGCCGGGCCAGAGCGAAGCGGGGCAGGGATTGGCGGCTTCCGGCCAGAGCGGCCAGCAGCGGCGCCGCAAAAAGCTGAAAGGCAACGGCGGTTGCGACAGGGTTGCCGGGAAGTGCGAAGAATGGCAGCGTGGGCTGTTGCGGGCCGATTTGTTTTTCGCCGCGTTTCAGCTCGCCGAAGACCGCCGGCTTTCCTGGTTGAATGCGCACGCCGGTGAAGTGAAAGCGGGCACCCAGGCGGGCCAGCGCGGGCTCGACGAGATCGAATTTGCCCACTGAGACGCCGCCGGAGATGAGCAGCAGATCGGCGTCGGCGGCGCCGGTCAAGGCTTTGTGGAGGGCGTCAGCGTTGTCAGCCGCAATGGGCAGCATCCACGGCTCCCCGCCGGCAGCGGCGACCAGAGCGGCAAGCATGGGCCCGTTGGAGTTGCGAATCTGGCCTGGAGCGGGCGCAGTGCTGGCCGGGACAAGCTCGTCGCCGGTAGCAAGGATTGCCACGCGCGGCCGGCGGAAGACCTCGAATTCAGCGTAGCCGCAGGCAGCAGCCAGCGCAATCTGCCGGACCAGGAGCGCGGTGCCGGTGGGCAGCAACTCCTCCGCCGCGCGGGCGTGCGCGCCTTGCGCGACTGCATTCTGGCCCGGCTTGATGGCGCGAGCTGAGAGGAGCCTGACTTTTTTGCCCGACGCCGCCGACACATCCTGGAAGGCCATCACGGCGTCGGCTCCTGAGGGAAGCGGAGCGCCATTCATGATCTCCCAGACCGAACCGGGCGGCAGCGGGCCGGAGGGTGCGTCGCCGGCGCGGGTTGCGCCAGAGATTATCAGCGGCTTCCGGTTGTTGGCCTCGGCGGCGCGGCAGGCGTAACCGTCACGCGTGGAGCGGGCGAAGGGCGGCTGATCGCGGTCGGCGACAACTGGCTGCGCCAGGACGCGGCCCGAGGCTTGGGTGAGCGGAAGCCGTTCGGCAGGCGGGCGCAGCCGGAGCAGTTTGCGAGCGCAATCGGCCACCAGCGCGGCAGCTTCCTCGTAGCCGGGTAGAACAGATGTCATGGTGTGGATTGTAGTGCGTTTCCGGGCAGAGGCTTCAACCGAGTTCGCTGAAAAAGCCAAGGGCGCTCCCGGAAGCGGGAGCGCCCTTGGCAGAGGAGCGGAAAAACGGCTTACTTGCCGCTCTTTTTCTTCTTTGTGGTGGTGTCTCCAAAGGCGGAGTTGTGGACCTGCGAAGACTCCGCCAGGATGGCTTTGACTTCGTCGGCATGGGGGCCGGTGGGGGCCAGTTCCAGATACTTCTGATAAGCGTCGGCGCATCCGGCGGGGAAGATCATCTTTCCACTGGCGTCCAGCGTGGCCTTCTGAATGAGTCCCTGTCCCTTGAGGTAGTAAGGAAGCGGCTGCTTGGGATCGGCGGTGATGGCCTCGTCGGCGGCTGCCGCGGCGGCGTCGCCGTTGCCGGCATTGACAAAGATCGCCGCTTCGTTGGTCAGATAAGCCGAGGCTCCGGCGGGATTGATCTTGGCCGCGGCGTCATAGGCCGCATTGGCCTCGGGAACCTTGCCGGTGCGCGCATAGACTTCACCGAGCGTGCTGTTGTCAGCGCCCAGATTGACAGGGCTGGGCTTGGGGGCAGCGGTCTCGACGGCAAGAGCCTTTTTGAGACTCGTTTCCGCTTCGTCGTACTTGCTCTGATCGCTCTTGGTCTTGGCCAGGCCCAACTGCGCCAGGCCCAACTCGGTCCAGAGGGGGGATGCATCCGGCTTGGCCGCCGTGTCCCGCAGCATCAGGGTTTCCACTTCGGAGTACTTGGCGACCTTGATCTCGGTTTCCTTTGCTTCCACATCGTCGCGGGGGGCGGCATCGCCCAGCGCCAGCTTGGCCGCCTTGCGAGCGTTGACTGTGTCGGCGTCGCTCAAGTCCTGGTTGGCGGTCTTCAGATCGCCGTTGAGATTTTTGATGATCTCAGTGTCTTTGGAGTTTGCTTTTTTGAGTTCTTCCAGCTTTCTCTTCTGTTCGGCATTCAGGTTCTTGTCAATGTATTCCTTGCGCGACATGTCCAGATCCTGCAATGTGTCCTGTCCGGCGACGATCTTGACGTTGTCGTAAGAATCGACGATCTTGCCGGGCGGCGTGTCCAGTTCGCGGAAGATGACCATGTAGGTGCCGACCGGGGCGTCACCGGCATAGTCGCCGGTGGACGAGACCGGAAAGTTGAACTTGAGGCTGCTGCCGCCGTCGTTAGACAGGCTGACGGTGCCGCTGACTTCCGAGCTTCCGGCGGGGTTGGTGACATGCCCGTGAATCTTGCCCATGGGCTTTTCCGCAAGTGCGGGCAAGAGGGCGAATGCCAACAGGCCCAGCCAAAGCGATAGGTTGCGTTTCATCTGCTTCTCCTTGGGAGCGGCGCGGACCAAAGGGCCTGCCAGCTCAAAAAAGTCGTACCACTGACCACTGAAAACCAAAGTCTCTGTACTGCTGCCGGAGCGCCGCCGCGCGGAATGCCGCGCAAAAACTGACTCGCTCCGCAGACCCCACGTTAAATGGCCCTGGCTGCCCCGCACAAGAGCCCAGCGCTGGAAAACCAAGCTTTAGCCGCATCAAAAGAGGTTTCTGCTTCAGCCGCCGGGTTGGGCCACTGAGACGCATCGGCCTGCCGGGTCTTTGCCGGCACATGGCACTCCGCCCAGCCTCCTATGGTAGCCCGTTCCTCGGATCGGCGCTTGTGGCCTGTATCACACACTAAAATAGGATTATGGCAATCACCATCCGCCCTGCAACCCGCGGCGATGTTCCGCGGATTCTGGCCTTCATCCGCGCGCTGGCCGCTTATGAGCGCGCGCCGGAGGCCGTCATTGCAACCGAAGCCAGCCTGGAACGCGAGGGGTTTGGGCCCAATCCCTTTTATTCCTGCCTGATTGCCGAGCATAATGGCCGGCCTGCTGGCTACGCCTTGTTTTTCTTCATTTATTCAACCTGGGTGGGGCCGGGAATCCATCTGGAAGACCTGTTTGTGGAGCCAGAGCTGCGCGGCCACGGCATTGGCAAGGCGCTGCTGGAAAAAGTTGCGGCAATTGCGGTGGAAAAGGGCTGCCGGCGCTTGCAGTGGGCGGTTCTGGATTGGAATACGACGGCGATCGATTTTTACAAAGCGATGGGCGGCGAGTTTCTGGACGAGTGGCGGAATGTGCGCGTGAGCGGCGAGGCGCTGCGGCGGCTGGCCACCTGCGGCGGGGCCGAGGGACTTCAATCCGGTCCGGCCAATTCCATCGACAGTGAATAGTATTCGCGGTAAACTCGGATTCATGACGAGAACTTTCTATGTCTATCGTGAGGATGGCGGGTCTTGGGTCGTGAGAAAGGAAGGCCGTATGGCCAAGATATTTCCAACCCAGGCTGAAGCCATGGCTACGGCGATCCAGAGCGGCAGGAACTCGAAGCCGGCACAGGTTGTCGTTTTGGGAAGCAGCGGCCAGCTTCTTGCTCACAAGTCCTACGGCCTTCCAAAAATTCAGGAACTTCCCAAGAGGGGTCGTTTGAGTGCAAGGAAGATTGCAACTGCGGTGGGCATGGTCACACTCAATCGTTTGAAGGCGAGTGGAGAGTAAGCTAATCAAGAGTAACCATATCTTTATCAATTGCCCATTCGACCCAAGCTATCGGCCGATCTTTGAAGCGGTTGTCTTCGCTGTATGTTATCTCGGTTTTGTCGCTCGCTGTGCTTTGGAAGACGACGATGCGGCCGTGTTCCGCCTTTCGAAGATCGAGCGGGTGATTGAGGAATGCAGACTCGGAATCAACGATCTTTCCGCAGTGGAACTGGATTTGACCACCGGTCTTCCACGCTTCAATATGCCGCTTGAATTGGGAATTTTTCTTGGATGCAAGCGCTTTGGCCCCAGCAATCAACAGAAGAAACGCTGCTTGATTCTGGATAGAGATCGTCACCGGTACAGAAATTTCAATTCGGATATTGCTGGACAGGACATTCACTCCCACAATGCTGATCCGGCATTGGCAATTCGTGAAATTCGGGATTGGCTTCAAGCTGTTACCAGAAGAAGCACACCCCTGCCCGGCGGGGGAGAAGTTATCGAGCAATATGGACGATTTAGCCGCGATTTACCTAACTTCTGCCTTAGTCTGAGGCTCGAACCGGAACGGCTTACTTTTCTAGATTATTCGGGAACAGTCGCAGAATGGCTCCGAATCAATCGCTGAACCGGAGATCCAAGCGTCTTAGTGGTGGGGTAGCGTGAACCCGAACCGGAATCCTATTCATCAGGAGCATCATTTTGAAGATCAGAATCATCGGCGGCGGATTGGCTGGACCGGAGGCGGCTTTGACCGCGGCGCGGCTGGGCTGCGAAGTCGAACTCTACGAGATGCGCGCCATGGTGGACGGCAAGCCGCGGCTCACGCCGGCGCACCAGACCACCGACTTCGGCGAACTGGTTTGCAGCAATTCTCTTAAAAGCGAATCGCCCAATACCGCGCCCTGGCTGCTCAAGCAGGAGATGCGGCGCGCCGGCTCGGCGCTGATGCGCCTGGCCGATGAAACCGCGGTGCCGGCAGGCCACGCTCTGGCCGTCGATCGCGTCCAGTTTTCGCGGCGCATTGCCGAGGCGATTGCCGCCGAGCCGCGGATTCGCGTGATCCGCGAAGAGGTCACGACTCTGGACCAAAATCCGGACGGAGTTATCACGATAGTCGCCACCGGACCGCTGACTTCAGAGGCTCTGAGCGCGGAGATCGAGCGCATTACCGGCTCCGGCCATCTGGCTTTTTATGACTCCATCTCGCCCATTGTCGAAGCCGACTCGATTGACATGGAGCGAGTCTATTTTGCCGCGCGCTGGGAGAAAGGCACGGCCGATTACATCAACTGCCCGATGGATCGCACCGAGTTCGATCGCTTACTGGACGCGCTGCTTGAGGCCGAACCGGCCGAGGCCAAAGAGTGGGAGAAGCTCGACTACTTCGAGGGCTGTTTGCCGATTGAAATACTGGCACGTCGCGGCCGCGATACTTTGAGATTTGGTCCCATGAAGCCCGTCGGCCTGCGCGACCCGCGCACCGGCCGCACGCCCTGGGCCGTGGTGCAGTTGCGCAAAGAGAATCTGCGCGCCGACAGTTATAACTTGGTTGGATTTCAAAATCATCTGAAGTTTGGCGAGCAGGCGCGCGTGCTGCGGCTTATTCCCGGCCTGGAGAATGCGCGCTTCTTGCGCTACGGCCAGATTCATCGCAACACCTATCTCTGCGCTCCGGTTTTATTGGATGAAACGCTGCGTTTGAAAACTGCGCCGCGGATATTATTTGCCGGGCAGTTATCGGGCGTGGAGGGATATACAGAGTCAATAGCAACGGGATTGCTGGCGGGAATTCATGCGGCTTCCCTGGCGCACGGACAAATGCCCGCGCCCGCGCCGCGCTCCTGCGCTCTGGGTTCGCTGGTGCATTACATCACCCACGCCGACGCCAAGAATTTTCAACCCGCCAACATGACCTTCGACCTGCTAGAGCCTTTGGAGGAAGAGCTGCGCAAGAAGATTCGCGACAAAAAGGAGCGCCACCGCTTGCAGTGCGAACGGGCGCTGGGGGCCTTCGATGCATGGCTGGCAAATTCATGCGCATAAAATCCGCGTTTTTTTCTGCCATTTCCCGCAAGTTTATGCGATAGTTTGATCCATGAAAATCCTCCGCCATACACAGCAGGAGTTGGTCGTCGTGGATAGCATGATATGGCTCGCGGTGTTTTTCGCGCTTGTTTCCTCGCCGATGCTTTACGCGGCTCTCGTTCATGGAACAAAGGGAATTCAATACCCCGCTGGAGTGTTCCTGCTGATTGCGCTCTTTTGCCTGCGCAAGAAGACCTTTGTCTTCGACGCGCGCCAGAGAATCGTTCGCTGGCAAGGCATCCGCATTCTGAAGCTCTATTCAGGTTCGATGCCCTTCAGCGACATCAAGGAAATCGGAACCGAAACCATGCCCAGCCCCCATGGTCAAACCCTGTATCGCTTGACGCTCATCACCGCGCAGGGCGTGACGCCCCTCTCCGACAACTACGGAGGAGGCGGTCAATGGCTTGAGAAGATACGCGCGGCCATCGCCGGCTTCCTCAAGCAGGACGCCCCTTCCATTGCCGGAGCCGCTTCCGTGCCTGACGACTTGGAAGTTGGCGGCTCGGACCTGGACGCATCCATTCGCTCGCTCCTTGTGCAAGGTCGCAAGATCGACGCTATCGCGCTGCTGAGATCCAAAGAGAAGATTGGATTGTCCCAGGCGGTCCAGCGCATCGACGAACTTGACAGGAAAAGGCTGTCGAATGGGTAACCGCGCTTCGACTGCGTCCCTTTTCGCCTGTTGCGGGCAAAAGTGACAAACACGTGGCATGATGAGTCCATGGAATAAGGAGCAGCTGATGACTCCTTCCGCGCTACCGCTTTTGAATCCCGTTGTGGCCCTGGCCATCCGCGCCGTACTGGGCGGCTCTGTCATTGCGATTGCGCGCTATTTCTACGCCCATCCGGCCGAGAGTTTTCGTAATTCGGCGCGCGTGATCGCGGAGTTCCCATGGATTACGCGGATGGTTCGCGGCATGGCCTGCTTCTGTCTCTGGGGCGGATGCTTTATCCTCGGCGCTGCCGTTGCGGTGCAGATCTTTGACCTGCACGGCGATCTGCTGGCTGCCGCGCTGGTGCTGCTTTCGGCTCTGGGCGCGTGGATGCTCAGGCCGAAAAACTCCAGCGCAAGCACGCCGGATTGATCTGACATCGAAGACGCTGGAAAAAGATTCCGCGCGCCGGTTGGGAACTTTAAGCACGATTCTTGCGTAAGTTTGTGCTACGCTGTGCCTGTTTGGAAAGGTCGCTTATGCATCCCATCTCTGCCGCCGATTCTGTTTCTCTTGCCGTGCAACGCACCAAGGAGTTTCTCTTCAGGCCATTCACCTGGGGAACGTATCTGAAGCTCGGCCTGGTTGCCATCCTTACTGAAGGAATTGGGAGTAGTTTCCATTCCGGATCGCACAGTACTTCGTCGCCGGGAACCGGACTTGGGAGCGGCCTGCCGTTCAACTTCACGCCGGAAGTGATCGCGGCGATTATTGCGGCCGTGGTGGTCGCAATTGTTTTGGGCATCGTGATCTTATACTTCATCACCCGCCTGCGCTTCGCCTTCTTTCATTGCCTGGTTCACAACACCAAGCAGATCCGGCCGGGATGGGAGTTTTACCGCGAGCAGGCGGGGCGCTTCTTCTGGATGAATCTGGGCGTGGGATTCTGCTTTCTGCTGATCGTGGCGCTGATTGCGATCCCCTTCGTCGGCGGCTTTTGGCGGCTGATTCATGACACCGCGCCCGGCGGCCAGCCCGACATCATGCAGGTTCTGGCTCTGGTTCTGCCGCTGATCCCCATCGTCATTCTGCTGGGGCTGGCCGGGCTTGCAATCGATGTGGTTCTGCGCGATTGGATGCTGCCGCACTACGCGCTGGACGATGCCTCGGCCGGTGAAGCCTGGCAAGAGGTCTGGGCGAATGTCACGGCTGAAAAGCGGCAGTTTCTTGTTTACGCCTTGCTGCGCTTGATTTTGCCGATGATTGCCGGCATGGCTGTCTTTGTCGTGCTGCTGATTCCGGGGCTGGTGCTGGCCGGAGCGGCGGGCGCGGCCATCTACACCGTCCACTCGTCCTTTGCCGATGCCACGGGCGCAGCCATGGTTGCCGGCATTGCAATTCAGGGCTTCTTTGCAGTGGTTGCCTTCGGCTTTGCGCTGCTGGCCAGCGTCTGCCTGGGTGGCCCGGTAAGCACGGCGGTCCGCGAGTACGCAATCATCTTCTATGCGGGCCACTACCCGGCGCTGGGCGAGATCCTTGAACAGACGCCGCCACCCGCCTTCGGTGTCATAACGAATCCCTAAGCGACGGTTGCCAGCCCTCTTTGAGAGACCAGCGACAAAAGCTTGAGAGATGTTCCTTGGGGGCGCTTTTCTCCGCGCTCCCATTGGCTCACGAGGCCGGTAGTCACGTTCAGGTACCGAGCAAAAACCGCTTGGCTGGCACCCTCGCGAAGACGCAACTCTCGAATCTCCTCGGGAGCGAGCGGCTGAATCGGGGTCAGGCAGAGTTCATCAAACTCGCGCATCGTCCGCTTGTTCATCACTCCGGCAGAGTGAAGACCCTCGGCTGTCTCGTGAATCGACGCCATCAAGCTGCTACGATACTGCTTTGTTGTCGCCATCGCATTTCACCTCTATCAGCGTCCCTGACGCGATTACATTTTCAAGCTCTTCTATCCGATAGAAAAGCATTTCGGCAGCCAATTTCTTCAGTGCCACCAACTCATCCGGGCGAATGTTTTCCACATCGGTCTTTGCAAAACCGTGAACGAAGATTGCCCTGTCCCCAGACCTAAAAAAGATCATCGCGCGAAATCCGCCTGACTTGCCGGAACCCTTTCGAGCCAACCGCTGTTTGATCACGCCCCCACCCAAATCGGCGTCAATCAGTCCATGGTCCGCATCTAGACTCGATTTGCAAAGGTCGAAATCTGAAATCTCATTCTTCCGAGCAAAACGAGTGAATGGCTTGTTCTTGAAGACACGCAATTGGTCCTCGCCGGTCTCGTTCATCGAATAAAGTATAACACTAAGTGTGGTAATGTTCAACGAATTAAAGCACGGATCTAAACCGTAGGAACCTTTCCGGCCGCGTCAGTGTCCAAGTAAACAGGGGATGCCGTCGACAGCGCTCGGACCAGCGACCGTGTACCCTTGAGACTGGAGCGTGCGGATGCGTTGGATTGCGATTTTGGTTTGTTCGGCGGCGTTGGCGGTGAGCGGAACGGCTTCCCAGGCGCAGAATTCTGGCGCGGCCGCGGCCAAGGCTCCGGCTGCGAACGGAGTGACGCATCTGACGCTGCCGCCCGTGCCCAAGGCGCTGCTGCCGGAGGTCTTTGCGGGATGGGTGGCTGACGGCGCGCCGAAGAAGACCGCCGACGCAGCCGAGGCCGATCCAGCCAATGCGGCGGCTCTCAAGGAGTATGACTTTACCAACGCCGAGCTGGGCCAGTACAAGCGCGAGGGCGAGACGCTGAGCCTGCGCGCGCTGGCCTTCCATGACGCCAGCGGCGCATACGGCGCTTACAGCTTCTATCGCCAGAATGGCTGGCCCAAGGAAGAGATCGGCTCTGGCGCGACCTCAGACCATAATCGCGTGCTTTTCTGGGTTGGGACGACGGTGGTGGATGCGAACTTCTCGCACGTCACTGCGATGAGTGGCGCGGAGCTGCGGCAGTTGGCTGCGCAGTTGCCCGCGCCCGAGGGCGGCAATGCGCTGCCGCCGCCGATTCTGGCCGACCTGCCGCGTCAATTGCTGGACCCGCAGACGACGCACTATGCGATGGGAGCGGCGGGCTATACTGGCGCGGGCGGCGTGCTGCCGCCGGAGCTGGTGGGCTTCGATCGCGGCGCGGAGGCTGTGACCGCGAACTACACGCTGCGCTCTGGCGTGGCCACGCTGACGATTATCGACTACCCGACGCCGCAGATGGCCGCAGCCGCGGAGACGAAGATTCAGGCCTATATTCAGGCCGGCAAGGCGAGTGCGGGGAAGCAGGTGCAGCCTGCCTGGACCAAGCCGCTGCAAGACTCCGGCCTGGCCGCGCTCCAGGTGGGCCGCAGCGGACCGCTGGTGGCGCTGGTCAGCGGCGACGCCATCCCCGACGAAGCGCACCGGCTGCTGGCCACCGTGCACTACGATCTGGACCTGATGTCGATTCCTCAGCCCACGGAATCCGAGGTGGCCAAGACGGGAAAGCTGCTTCTGGGGATAGTTTTTCTGATCATTATCGGGGCCAGCGCGGCGATACTGCTGGGGATTTTTCTGGGCGGCTTCCGGGCGTTGTACCGCATTGCGCGAGGCAAACCGGCCTCGTCGGTCTATGACGTGGAGTTCACCAGCCTGAATCTGCGGGAGTAAACGGCGGATTCTGGCTGGAAGGCCGGGGGGGCGCATCCAAAGGGTAAACGTGGCGGCAAAACCTGTTGAAATCCAGGATAAAACCCGATGAAATCCCCTGAAAATACCTAAGATAGCAGAAGAATACAGGCAAAGAGGAGGCGAATACTCCCATTACTCGTACGCCCCCTATGTCTATGTCAAGTATTTGATTATAAAAGGTTTATTTCTTCTTCGATTTCTTCTTGACACTCCCGTCCAACAAACCTAGTATGCAGCCAGAAAGTTCTGATGGTTTTGCCTCCGTTGGAACTATTCT
>CAZDYU010000021.1:0-44274 GCA_964509755.1 uncultured Occallatibacter sp.
AACGTTGGGCTTTAGCCCCTGCTACGCTCAATCGCGATTGCACCACCCGAACAGCCCTTTTTCCGCAGCCTCTTTAGCCGCCGAGGGAACTATTAGCCATTTCCGTCGTTAAACTGGCGGCACTTCCGGGTAAACCAAGCACTCTCCGCAAACTTTTTCATGCGACATTCACGCCCGTTAACTAAATGCCGTCCAATCCCCCTTGTTATCGGACGCAGCCGAACCCTTTCAGGCACTCGGAAGAACCGCCAGAAAAGCCTACACTGAAATTGCTCTGGTTTCTCCGCGATGATTTATGCAGAGAGGCCTTCTCATCTCAGTTCTACTGGCTCTGCTCACCGTGAGCGCAGCCAACGGCTCGCCGAAGTCCTCGGCCAAGCCGCATAGGAAGCTTGTCCCTGCAAGCGGCTCCCACAACAACTCTGCGGAGGCCGCAAGACCAGCCGCCGGGCGAGCCTCTAGCCGCCGGACCGACCGCGAAACAGGGCGCAAGGCAATTCGCAAATCGGATGCTACACGCAAAGTCGCTGCCGAGCGTCTGCCCGAGCAGCCTGAAGCAAGCGCCCGGCGATCCTTCCGCTTCCGCCGCGCGGCAAGACGCCCGCTGGCCATAAACTTCACTCCAGTCGCAGCCGCTGAAGCTGCGCCAGAAGATCAGCCCGCCACTTCGTTCGCAAGCCAAGCGCGCGTCTCCATGCCGCCTCCCTTGCGTGGGTCGCTGGAATCTTTGACTCGCCAGAACGAAAAAACCGAAGCCGACGGCCTCGAGCGCATCGAGGACGAGAGCGATCTCAACGACCGCATCGCCCGCGGAATGCTGGTTCCCGTTCCTGTTTCCGCCGGGCTGTCGGTCAATGGCAACCTGCCGCAGAACCGGCGCTACTGCCGCCCCTGGACGGCGACCTTTCTCACCGACCTGGCGCGCGCCCATGCCGCCCGCTTTCACAGTGCGCTTGAGGTCAGCTCCGCCGTCCGCACCGTGGACTACCAAAAGAAACTGATCCGGGTCAACGGCAACGCCGCCTCTGCCGAAGGCGATATTGCCAGTCCGCATCTGACCGGCGCCAGCATCGACATTGCCAAGCAGGGAATGACGCGCGAAGAAATCGGCTGGATGCGCGCCCAGTTGCTCAGCCTGCAAGACGCCGGCAAAATCGACGTCGAAGAGGAGTTTCAGCAATCCTGCTTCCACATCACGGTCTACAAAAGTTACCTGCCGCCCAAGCCGGAGCGCCCCGCCGCCGAGCAGGCCAAATCGGCACCCGCCGCGCCGCAAGCCAAGCCAGATGAAAGCCCGGCAAAAACAGGCCGAAAGTCCAGGACAAAAGCCGGCAAGCAGAAGCCCGAGCCGCAAGCCCCGGTCAAGCAACAGCCCGCGGAGCCGCCGGCCGCAACACCAGCCGGAGATCCCATCGAAGGTTGATCAAAGCCGCCGAAAACTCGATCAAGGCTATGTTTTGTATGAGGGCCGTCTTCAAAGCCTGTCCTGAGCAGGGCAATCGCATTTGAAAATCGACTCGCCGAATCTCTTTCAAAATCGCCCCATCCTTGTGCGGCTTTTTTGCGGAGAATTAATTCCCCAGCGCGCACAATAAAAGCAGCGGTACCACGAGGCCCCAATGATCGTCGCCAAGACTTCAGCCCGCGCACTCATTTTCTCTTCGCTGACCCCTATTTCTTACTCCTTGTTTCGTCGATTCTTCGCCAAAAAACCCGGCGTACCCCACCCCCCCTACCCATTTTTGCCTCCTCACATTTTTGTAACTAGCACTATTTGAATAGGTTACGTCCGCAAACTAGTTACCAATCAGTAACATTTTATTGCCTTTTTTGGCCGTTCTTGGCAAAATATGACCCTCTTTTTGCCAAAAACGCCCCTTTTTTGCCGATTTCCGCCACAGCTTTCTGCCGGTCTTTCTCAAACTCAGCCTTCATTCCAGAACCTTCAAAGCAACCGTCTTTCCTCTTTCGCCCAAACTTCAAATGCAATTGCCCTGCTGTCCTGAAAGTGCGGGTTGACCAGCGGCCCCGTTTCCCGTAGACTAAGAAATTGCGAGGGATGCGGCTCAAGTTGCATTCTCACACCGCATCATCCCTAGGATTGAAGGACAAGCAATGGCTAACCATGTATCGTCGCTGAAGCGCGCCCGCCAGACTGAAACCCGCACCGCGGTCAACCGCGCCAACCGCAGCCGTGTGCGCACCAGCCTGCGCGATCTGCGCGAAGCTCTGGCCAAAGGCGACGTCAAGGCCGCTCAGGAGCAGTATCGCTCCACCGTCTCCGCCCTCGACAAGAGCGTCCAGAAGGGTATTCTGCATGACAACACAGTCTCCCGCTACAAGAGCCGGCTCAATGCGCGCCTGAAGGCTCTGGTTCTCGCCAAGGCATAACTCGCCAGCCACACGCGGACAATTCGACATTCACCGGATCGGCCAAGGGTAAACTTGGCCGTTTTTATTCTTTGTAGCGGCGTTTACCAAGACCGTCAGGGCACCGGATCCTCGGTTCCCAAGGGTACGCTCGCCCGGCAGGAGGCTATGCGGCGCAGGCCCATCCATCCGCCCTTGGCAATGCCATATTTGCGCACTGCCTGTACCGCATAGTTGGAACAGGTGGGTTTGTAGCGGCAGCGGATCCAGCGCCCAGTCACGGGATGCAGATAGCGATGATAGCCGTCAACGGAGGCGGCAAAAAAGCGCACACTGACCTGATTCCGGGGTGGACGCATAGCATCCGCCCCGACGAGCACGGCCAAGCCAAGCAGCAGGGCCAGCCAAAACTCCGGCCTTCCAACCCAGTGGCGAAGACCTGTTGCCGGGAACACCGGCCTCAGGCGCCGAATCCGCAATGAGGGCATCTCATACTGCTCTGCAACCGGTTGTTGCCGCAATTGGGACACGGCACGGTAATGCCTTGCGGGCGCGAGAACAGATAGATGACCAATCCCAATAATCCCAGAAAGAAAACCAGAAGCATCCAAAGAACCGCGCTATCCATTCCGCGGGCTTTGGCATCGCGCGCGACCCAAACAAGAATCGCAATGTTCAAAGCCACCAGAGCAATCAGGATGAAGACACAGCCGCCGCATCCTCCACAGGCAGCGCAGCCACCGGTTGGATCCCCAGGATAGAACTGCGCCAAGCAGGCATCTGGGATCAATAAGGCAAGAACTGACAACAGCTTGGGAAACGTCATCCAGCTTTTCACGATTCACGAACTTTCTTGGGAGAGGAGCTTTGGCAACCCATCATAGGCAGAAGGAGATTGACTCGTCAACAAGAAAGAAATGGGCTGTTTAAAGCAGCTCAAAGATCCCCGCCGCACCCATCCCTCCGCCCACGCACATCGTCACCATGCCGTAGCGCACCTGCCGCCGCCGCATCTCGCTCAGCAGCGTTGCAGTCAGCTTGGCACCGGTACAGCCCAGCGGATGCCCCAGCGCAATCGCGCCGCCATTTACATTGATGCGCTCTGGGTCCAGGCCCAGTTCGCGAATCACCGCCAGCGCCTGCGCGGCAAAGGCCTCATTGAACTCAATCAGGCCAATCTCCTCCAGCTTCAATCCGGCCCGCTTCAGCGCCAGCGGAATCGCGGTAATCGGGCCGATGCCCATCTCCTCCGGCAGGCAGCCCGTCGCGGCGTAAGCCACCAGCCGTCCCAGCGGCCGCAGGCCCAGCTCGCGCGCCCGTCCCGCCTCCATCAACACAGTCGCGGCCGCGCCGTCGGAGGTCTGCGATGAGTTGCCCGCGGTCACCGTTCCCTGCGCGTGAAAGGCCGGCTTCAGCTTCGCCAGCGCATCCAGAGAGGTCTCGGCGCGCGGCCCTTCATCGACGGCAAAAACCTTCTCCGTCACCACCAGCTTGCCAGCCTTCGCACCCGGAACGGCCGCCGTCACCGTCACAGGAATCAGCTCCTCGGCAAATCGTCCGGCCTGCTGCGCCGCCACGGCCTTCTGGTGGCTGGCCAGCGCAAAAGCGTCCTGATCCTCGCGGCTGACTCCGTAGTGCCGAGCCACCCGCTCAGCGGTCAGTCCCATCGTCAGCAGCGAGGCTGGGTAGTTCTCCGCCAGCCAGGGATTGGGGCTGGGCTTGAGGCCGCCAAAGGGCAGCAGGCTCATCGACTCGACCCCGCCGGCCACCGCCACCCTGTCACCCCCGGCCCTGATCCGCAGGTCGGCCTGCACAATGGCTTCCAGCCCCGAGGCGCAGAGCCGGTTCACTGTCACGCCGGGAATCTCCACCGGCAACTGCGCCCTCAGAGCGGCAAAGCGGCCAATATTCCACGCCTGCTCCCCTTCCGGCTGCGCGCAACCCAAAATCACGTCGTCGATCTCGGCCCAGTCGAGCGCTGGAATCCTATCCAAAGCCCCGCGCAATGCAATTGCGGCCAAATCGTCCGGGCGAGTGGTCGAGAGCGCACCCTTGGGCGCGCGTCCCACCGGCGTGCGTACGGCGCTGACAATCACAGCTTCCAGCATGGTTGGTGCTCCTTTGCGATCCGATTAAGGAATCTCTGATTCAGTCAATATTTTGGAAGGGCGCGACTTTAGTCGTGCCGTAATTGCCGCAAAATCGGTCGGGCTTTAGCCCTTGAGGGAATTTTTTTACTCTGGCACATCCAACACCGTCCAGGCATCCGTCGCATAGAAGTGGTAGACAATGCGCCCATCGACAACCGAATCAGCCAGCGCGTCGTGGCCCACCAGCGCCGGATGATGCTCCATTCCGGCCTGCGCCTGGCGCACCCGCTCCGGCGATGCGGGATCGATCCCCCAGTTGAAGCCCAGTACGCCGCTCCGGTCATGGGCCTGCAAGCGTTCGGTCTCAGGCCCCGAGGCCAGCACCAGCAGCTTGGCCGGAGCGCTTGCAAAAAAGACAATCAGCGAGACCGTTCCCCGCCCCGAACTCGATTCCGTACAGAGCACCGCCCAATCCAAGGAGCCCGCGCGCTCAAAGCTGCCGTGGATCACATTCTCCGGCCGATGCGCCTCGTAAGTCTGCGGAATCAGGCAGCCGCGCCGATTCAGCAGCGCGGCAAATTCGCTGGGCAGTTCCGGAAACGAACTCACCGGCAGATGGCGAATCAAGTAAGGCGTCGCGCGCCCAGCCACAACAATCTGGCCGGATTCATTGAGTCGCGCCAAGGCTGGCTCCGGCTGCTGAGCCTGCGCCAGTGAGCAAGCGCAATACACCCCGCCCAGCAACCATGCGAGTTTTCTTACCCCGGCGCGAACCATCGCAGTCGTCCCTCTGCCCATCATCGTCCCAAAGCGCTTCGCCTGCAATCTCAATTCCGCAGCGGCTTGCCCGTCTTCAGCGTAAACGCAATTCGCTCCTGCGTCTTCGGCTCCCCGCAGAGCGATAAAAACGCCTCGCGCTCCAAATCCAGAATGTACTGCTCGCTCACCAGCGTCCCCGGCGTCACCCGCCCGCCGGCCAGAATATACGCCGCCCAGCGCGCCACCTTCTGGTCGTGCTCGCTGGCGTAGCCGGCCTCGCCCATTAAGTATGCACCGGTCTGCATCATGGCCAGCGCCGACGTGCCCGGCGCGGCGATCTGCATCCTCGGCTGCGGCGCGGCATAGCCGCCCTCGACCAGCGCCACAGCCTGCGCCTTCGCATCCAGCAGCAGCCGTTCGCGGTTCATCGAAATCCGGTCGGAGGCCGCCAGCAGCCCCATCGTCCGCGCCTCGGCCGCCGAAGTAGAAACCTTGGCCAGCGCAATCGTCTCAAAGCTACGCCGCAGCGCCGTCGCCAACTCCGCAGACTGCGCAAAGCGTGAAGGCGGGTCTCGCGGATCGGTTGGTGCCAGCGCCGCCGCCGCGTCCATCGACCGCAGCAGCATCTCCTTGGTTCCGCCGCCGGCCGGAATCAACCCCACCCCAGCCTCCACCAAGCCAATATAAGTCTCCGCATGAGCCTGCCGCCGCGCCGCATGAAGGCAGATCTCCGCGCCGCCGCCAAAAGTCATCCCAAAGGGCGCGGCCACCACCGGCCGAGGGCAAAACTTGATCGCCGCCGTCATCTGCTGGAAGCCGTGAATCACCGCGGCAAGCTCCTCCCACTCGCCCTCCTGCGCCGCCAGCAGCAGTTGCACCAGGTTCGCGCCGACGCTGAAGTTCTCCCGGTCGCTGGCAATCACAAAGCCGGCAAAATCGCGAACCGCATCCGAGCCGGGCGCAAGCACCGCTGAGACCAGCGCCAGCACATCGCCGCCAATCGCATTCTTCAGCGAGTGCAACTCGATGCAGCCGATGCCGTCGCCCAGATCCACCAGCGACGCCCCAGAGTTGGCCCGGACAATACCGCGCAATGGGCCATTCGCTCGCCGGAACTCCGCAATCCGCGCATGTCCCGGCGCAGTCGCCACCGGCTCCAGACGATTCCGCTCCGGTTGAAAGCACTCGCGTCCATCCTTTGCATACCACGCGCCCAACCCTGCCGCCAGCAGGGCCTCGGCCGGGGCGCTTACCGGCAGGCCTAGAGCCTTCATGCGGCTCACCGTCGCCTCCACCCCAGCCGCATCCCACATCTCAAACGGCCCCAGCTCCCAATTGAAACCCGCCCGCATGGCGCGATCAATTGAAGCCGCATCGCCGGCCACTTCGCCCACGCGGTCTGCCGCATAACTCCATAGCCCCGCCAGAAAGGGCCACAGAAACCCCGCAGCTTTATCTTTCATGGGGTCGTTGGCCAGCAACAGCCGCAGCCGTTCGCCGACCGAGCCCGCATTCTTGGCCATCTCCAGTGCCGGCAGCGCGGCCTTCGCCACTGGTCGATACTCAAAGCTTTTCAGATCGAGCGCCAGACGCGAATCCTTACCGTCCGCCTCGCGCACCTTCTTGTAAAAGCCCTGTCCAGCCTTGTCGCCCAGCCAGCCGCGCTTCAGAATCTCCTCTAAGATTTCGCTAAACCCGCTCTGCGTCACCCCCTGCGGAAAGTTCGCCGCCACATGCGCCAGAATGTCGATGCCCACCATATCGGCCAGCCGGAATGTCCCCGTACGCGGCCAGCCGACCGCTTGTCCAGTCAGCGCGTCTACTTCTTCAATGGTCAACTCCTGCTCCAGCATCAGCGCCGCCGCTGAAAACATAACCGCAATCCCAATCCGGTTGGCGATAAAGTTCGGCGTGTCGTTGGCCGCCACCACTTGCTTGCCCAGATTGCGGTCCGCAAATTCCGTAAACGCAGCCACCACCGCCGCATTGCTCCCGGCTGTCGGAATTACCTCCAGCAGACGCATATACCGTGGCGGGTTGAAGAAATGAGTACCAAAAAAACGCTCCGCCTTCCAGCCTTGTTCTCTCTCAAGGCTTCCTGCAAGCCCAGACGCAATTTGCCGCACCGGCAGTCCAGATGTATTCGTAGTCAGCAGCGCAAGCGGAGTCAGATGCGGCACAACTCTCTTCAGCAGCGCCGTCTTGATCGCCAGATCTTCGGCCACTGCTTCAATCACCCAGTCGCAGGTGGCGAGCTTGTCCAAATCGTCCTCAAAGTTGCCCGGCGTAATCAGCGCGGCCAGCCGAGGCTCATACAACGCAGCCGGTTTGGCCTTCGTCAGTGCCTCCAGCGCAGCCTTTGCCAGGCGGTTGCGGTCGGCCTCCCCGGCGGGAACCATATCCAACAGCAGCGCCGGAATCCCGGCATTCGCCAGGTGAGCCGCGATGCGCGAACCCATCGTTCCCGCGCCCAGCACGGCGGCCCTGCGGACCAGAAGCGGTGCGGCATTTGCAGAATTCGTGCTCATGCGGACCCTCCTTGCTTCGATTGGATCAACGAATGGGGTCTTGCGATTCGCTTTCGATTGGAACCGCTCCCGGCTGCCATAACGCCAACAGAAGCAGTGACCCGGCGAACAACGCAGCCGACAGAGTAGAGGAACCACCAGTCGCGCGCATCACAACTCCATACAAGGCCACGGATTCCGCCGACGCAAACCGCATGAGGTGCCCTGCTTTCCATCGGGAGAGCGGGGTTGATTTCCGCGTTGTCGCAAGAGCCTGGCCGCGAACCCGCAAGAACATGCGTTGTACGCTGAATCCCCCGGCAGCAGAAGCGACTGCGCACAAAACAATCACCCACTGCATAAAGTCATCCAAGCTCTGACCCGCAGGTTGAATCATCCGGCTAATGCGGTAGAACAACAATACAGAGACGATAAATGCAATTTGCATTACGCGCATCACACGGATATCCGGATTCATGCTGGCTCTCCCCGCGCGGCTTCAAAGCGGAAAGATCCACCCCGCGCGAACCACCGCAGCATACGGCGATGCACTGTGCATGGTCAAGGATGAAAGCCGGTCTAATTCAGAGTCGCGCGGGCTGAGGCGGACTTTTCCTCTTCCAGTAGTTCCGCCAGCGCGCGCTCCGGGCAGATGTGCCGCCGCTCCAACCGCTTCAACTCCTCGTCCGTCTCCACGGCGGAGGCGATAGTCATAAAGCAGTAGAGGCATCGCGTGTTGTAGGTGCCGTTCTCGTTTTGGGTGCGGCTATACATCGTACCTCGGAGCATCGTACCAAGTGGGCTGCCGAAAGATACGACGATGTTAGTCGCACTCAAGCCCCCGCAACGTGACCTGCATCACCGGATTGCGTTTGCCGGATTTCCAGGACATTCGCATTTGAGGTTTAGGCGAAAGATGAAAGGGATTGTTTAGCAGGCTCGGTAATGCGGCCTGCCTTGGAGTGATATCGGTTGAACGAGGTGCGGAAATCGGAAAAAATGCGAGCGCCTTCTAGCTTTTTGAAAGAGCGCAAACAATACAAGAGCCAGATCGACAGCAGCATCAAGCTGATAGCATCAAGCTTATAACTGGTAACTGATAACTAATAACCGCAAGCCGTAATCTAGAAGCCAGGAGCTAGAAGCTGGAAGCCGCACCTCATCCTCGCTACCTCGCCCTCGACGTTGGCAACCGCCGCATCGGCGTGGCTGTCTCCGACGAGCTGGGCCTGACCGCGCAGCCGGTGCTGACCCTGGAGCGCCGCCATAATCGCCGCGAGGATCTGCGTTCCCTGGCGCGACTTGCCCGCCGCTTTGGTGTCGTCGGCATCGTCGTCGGCAACCCCGTCCATCTCTCCGGAGAACAGAGCCCGCAAGCGGCCAAGACGCAGGCCTTGGCCGCCGAACTGGGCCAGTTGACCGGCCTTCCCATTCACATGTGGGACGAGCGCCTGACCACGCGTGAAGCGCATCATATCTTGTATGAAGCCGGCCACGCGCGCCAGCAGCATCGGCGAGTTGTGGATCAAGTAGCAGCCACGCTGATCCTGAAATCGTTTTTAGAGCAGAGAGCAGAGAGCAGAGATCAGAGATCAGAGATCAGAGAGCAGAGATCAGAGATCAGAGATCAGAGATCAGAGAGCAGAGAGCAGAGAGCAGAGATCAGTGCTCAGAGATCAGAGAACAGAGAGCAGAGAGCAGAGAGCAGAGAGCAGAGATCAGAGAACAGAGATCAGAGAGCAGAGATCAGAGAGCAGAGAGCAGAGATCAGAGAGCAGAGATCAGAGAACAGAGATCAGAGATCAGCGAGCAGAGATCAGAGAGCAGAGATCAGAGATCAGAGAACAGAGCTCAGCAATTCTGAATGACTCGGCTGGATAGGGCAGGAACTGCAAGGTTTCCGGGCAATGACTCATGCATCTGGTGCCTGGGACCAAGATTCTAGAATCGGCGCTAGGGCCGCAGACTGATTTCTGATCCAGGGCAAACGCATTTGAAGTTTGGGCGAGAGGTGAAAGTCAGGTGCTTTGGAGGTTCTGGAGCGAGGCCTGAGTTTGCGAAAGACCGGCGGAAAGCAGTGGCGGAAATCGGCAAAAAAGGGGCGTTTTTGGCAAAAAGAGGGTCATATTTTGCCAAAAGCGGCCAAAAAAGGCAATCAAATGTTACTGATTGATAACTAGTTTTCGGCCGTAACCTATTCAAATCGTGCTAGTTACAAAAATACGAGGAGGCGAAAAAAGGGTAGGGGGGGTGGGGTACGCCGGGATTCTTGGCGAAGAATCGACGAAATAAGGAACAGGAAATAGGGTGCGGCGAAGAGAAACTGAGTGCGTGGGTTGGAGATTGGATGGCGATCATTTGGGCCTCGGGGTACCGCTGCTTTTATTGTGCGCGCTGGGGAATTAATTCTCCGCAAAAAAGCCGCACAAGGATGGGGCGATTTTGAAAGAGATGCGGCGAGTCGATTTTCAAATGCGATTGCGCTGATCTCTGATCTCTGCATCTGATCTCTGCCTCCCCCGCGTATAATAGGAACTTAAGCTCTATATCTCACGCGGCCTGAGCCACCTGCTCGCCGCCATGGAACCCCGGATGCCCGAGCACATTAAAAAGCAGCTTCTCGCCGAGATTGCACTCCTTGAGCACGAGCTCAACCGCGAGCTTCCCGCCGAGATCAAAAAAGCCGTGGCCATGGGCGACCTCTCTGAGAACGCCGAGTATCACGCGGCCAAGCAGCGCCAGACCTTTGTGGATGCGCGACTGGGCCAGTTGAAGCGCCGCATGGCCGAGCTCTCGCTGGTCAACCTGAGCAACATTCCCAGAGATAGAGCCGGCTTCGGATCGACCGTCGTCGTTTACGACAACACCAAGGACGAAGAGATCGTCTACCGCCTGGTCACCAGCGAGGAGTCCGACGTTGCCAAGGGCCTTATCTCCACTACTTCGCCCATCGGCCGCGGCCTGGTTGGCAAGCGCGTCGGCGACACGGCCATCATCGTCACGCCCAACGGCAAGCGCGAGCTGGAAGTGCTGAAGCTGACCACCATTCACGATGAAGCCGCCGCGGCTGAAGCTCAATCCGAGGCCGCTTCCGAGCAGAGTTTGGAGCAGAAGTAAGCAAGATGGCAATCACTTGGACCAGCGCTTTTGGCCGCGCCTGCGGATGGCTTCTTGACCGGATCGTTCATGGCCTGGCGCTGACCCGCATCTCGCCCAACGCGCTCACCATCATCGGGGTGGTCATCAATATCGCCGCCGCGTATCTCTTTGGCCACGCCAACGCCACCAACGTCGGCCGCATGTTCTTCTACGCCGGCATGGTTATCTTTGGCGCCGGCGCATTTGACATGCTGGATGGCCGCGTCGCCCGCCGCAACAACCAGGTCACTGTCTTTGGCGCATTCTTTGATTCGGTGATGGACCGCTACTCCGACGTGATTCTCTTCTTTGGCCTGCTGGTCTACTACGGCCGCATCAACCGCTTTCACTACGTGGTGCTGACGGCCTACGTCATGATCAGTTCCCTGATGGTCAGCTACACGCGCGCCCGCGCCGAAGCTCTCATTGGCCAATGCAAGGTGGGCTTCATGGAGCGGCCTGAGCGCATCGTGCTGGTGATTCTAGGCGCGCTCTTCAATCAATGGGGCGTCATGGCTCCGGCATTGTGGGTGCTGGCGGTTCTCTCCACCATCACCGTCTCCCACCGCATCATCTACACCTACCAAAACACCAAGCAGCTTGCGCCGCTCAGTTGACGGAGGGTTTGACCCTCCATGAATTTTGAAAGCACTCATAGGCAGGCAGCCATCTGCGCAACTTCCGGCGGAGCGCCAACTTCCAAACGGCTGAAAGTAAGAACGGTAATATCGTCGTCCTGCCCAAAGGCGACAGCTGCATCGGTGGCGGCATCGGCATCCGGCCGCGTGGCAAAGAGCTTCTCAAGCCGTCCAAAGCCGAAGAGTTCGCCGCTGGGCTTGCGCGCCTCCAGCAGGCCATCGGTGTACAGAACAAAATGGTCTTTGGCCTGAAGGTTGAAGGTGGACTCCTCATAGGCCGTCGCCGTGGCCACGCCCAGCGGCAGCGCGCCGGGAAGGCTGATCTCGCGGCCGTTGAGGAATGGCGAGGGGTGACCTGCGGTGGCAATGGCGCAGCCTCCGTCGCGATCTAACCGCAGCGCGACGCAGGTGGCAAAGCCGCCCTGCAATCGGCCATAGAGCCGGCGGTTCAACCCTGCCAGAATCTCCGCCGGATTGCTGGTCGCCTCAGCCAGCGCGCGAATCGACCCTACAATCATCGAGACGGCCATCGCCGCCTTCAGTCCCTTGCCGCTCACGTCGCCCAGAACCACCAGCGTTGAGCCGCCCGGTCCGTCCAGCGGAATGATCTGGAAGAAATCGCCGCCCACCTCCTGCGCTGGACGATAGGCGCTGGTCAGCGTAAAGCCAGGCAGCGCGGGCAAAGTCTCCGGCACCAGCACCTGCTGCAATTCACGAGCATTCTGGATCTCCTGCTCCAGACTGGTTTGCCGGCGTCGCTCGGCAATCGAATAGCGGACCACCGCATAAATAATCGAAATGAAGAGCAGCGTTCGGAAGAGCAGAAGAATGCCGATCGAGCTGCCGGCAAAAGAAAAAAGCGGCGCACTCATCTTTTCGGCCAGCGTCCAATGGGTAAAGCGCATGCCCTGCGCGGACAGGTTTTCAATCCAGTAGATAGTAGCGTTGAGGAAGGCGAAGATTGCCACCATCCAGCGGGCTGAATCCAGCCGCTTGCGCTGCGCCACGGCAATGGCCACCAGAATTGCGGGCACCACCTCGACCGGTAGTATGAAAAACGTGAAGACCGCATCCCATATCTCGAATTGGATCGCGTTCAGGAAGGCCGGATAGAAGTAAAACAAAATCCCATCCAAAGTGCCGGCGGCAATGCTGATCACAGCCATCGCGCGAATCCACAAGACCAGCTTCCGGTTTCCGTGCAGTTGCAAAAGCCACAGCAGCAAGAACAACTGCGAGGATTCCCGCACGTTGATCTCAATCTGGGTGAGACAGATCAAGGTGACGGTCGAGTAGGACAGGCGCAGTCCACCCAGAATCAACTCCACCATCGGAGTGAAGGCAAAGATCGTCATCCAGAACAGCAGCCACTGCTGACGATCGCGCAGCCAGCCAATCAAGCTGAGCAGAGCCACCAGTAAATAGAGCGAGGTCAGTCCAAAGGTAAACTGCTGCCGGCGCAGCCACTCAAAATCCATGCTGCCCTTGGCGGCAGCTATGGCCTTTGCACTGCCCAGTTGCGGCAAGCCTTCAAATCCGCCCAGAATGCCAGGATCGTTCGAGGGCGGCGGCGTCTTCCAAACGCGAATAGCCAGTACGCCGCTGTGCATTGAACCTAGATTGTAGATCTGCGCGGGAACGGCTGATAGCCAGAGCAGATGAGGCGGCATGGTACCCAGATGGCCGGCCAGCTTTCCGTTCCAGTAGATCTCGTAAACGTCGTCGATGGCCGGAATCAGCAACGTGAAATCGTCTGCCGCGCCGGGGGCGGGCGTGACCGCGATATGCCGCCGATACCAGGCGTAGCCATCGTAGCTGCCATGTCCCTGCAGGCCCCAGGGCTTATCGGCGGTCAGTTGCTCCCAGCGCGAGTCGTCAAAGCCGGGCGCTGCCCACGCCGGGTCGTCGCCCAGGTGGAACTGCCAGAGGCCGCCCAGCGGTGCCGTGCCTTTGCCGAGACCGTCAATGGCGAGTGTGGTGGATTGCGCATGAGTGGCAACCGCGGGCCAAGCCAGAGCCGCAGCGGCAACAATCAGTAGGAAAGCATGCAAGCGGAGGAAACGCGAGCAGCAAAGTGCCATGAGCCAAGCATACCCCAGAGATCCTGTTGGAAGTAAAGAAGATTCTGTGCTATTTCTGCTGAATCGGCGGGCCTGATAACGATACGATAGAAGCGTGGAGCCAAAGATGCCAACAATTCTGGACGGCGCTGCCATTGCCGCCGCCATCAAGCAGGAAGTGGCCGAGGAAGTAAAGCTGCTGGCCCAGCGCGGCATTTGTCCCGGCCTGGCCGCGGTGCTGGTAGGCCATGTGCCGGCCTCGGAGATCTACGTCCGCAACAAGGTGCAGAGCTGCGCCGACCTGGGCATTTACAGCGACCTCATCACTCCGCCCGCAACCGTCACCACTGAAGAGATGCTGGCTCTGGTGGCCGAGCTCAACGCCCGTGACGAGATTGACGGCATTCTGATTCAGTTGCCGCTGCCGGCGCAGGTTGATGCCAAAGCCCTGCTCGATGCCATCGACCCGGCAAAAGACGTAGACGGCTTTCATCCCGTCAATGCAGGTCGTTTGATGGCTGGGCGGCCGTCGCTTGCGCCCTGTACGCCCGCCGGAGTGATCGAGATTCTTCAGCGCAGCAACATCCCCATCAGCGGCCAACATGCGGTGGTCGTTGGCCGCAGTGACATTGTGGGCAAGCCCGCCGCCATGCTGCTGCTGCATCAGAACGCAACCGTCACCATCTGCCACTCCAAGACTCGCGACCTGCCGACGATTACGCGCCAGGCCGACATACTTGTCGCCGCCATTGGCCGTGCCGGCTTCATCACCGCCGAGATGGTCAAGCCGGGCGCGACGATTATCGACGTCGGCATGAACCGCATCACCGATCCCGCGGAGTTTGCCCGCATCTTTGCCGGCGACGCCAAGCGCGAAGCCATCTTCGCCAAGCGCGGCTCGACGCTGGTGGGCGATGTGCATCCCAAGGCCTTCGAGATATCCGGAGCCTATACACCGGTTCCCGGCGGCGTTGGGCTGCTGACGATCGCGATGCTGATGGGGAATACTTTGCGCGCGGCAAAGCTGCGGCGAGGGCTGTGAGGCTAGTCTGGGTTGTCCAGTAATAAATTCCAGCGATAAAGAGCGGCCTGTCATCCGACGACCCAATTTTCGGAGCGGATCATATCGATGAGGGACTTGCATTCCATACCAAACGCGGCACAAACATCCGGGATGTGAGGTATTCGGTCGCTTCCTGTAGGTTTCTCCTCGGTAACAACCGGAACCTCTTGAACGAGGGCGAGGGCGATCACGAAGGGGTCCGCAGATGTGTTCAGCTTCTTTTCTCCAACCAAGCGCGGGAACCTCGCCAGAACTTTGGCGGCCTCCTTCTGTACGGCGTCATCCAGTTCAAGGAATAAATCGGCCTTACGGGATTTCAGCCACATATGCAGTTCATTGGAGCGCTTTCCTGTCTCAAGAAAGACATCAATGGGCGAAATCATCCTTTTCTCAAAAATAAGGCCATCAACACGGTCCCAGAATTTGGGAAAGTTTTCGATTGGGTAGCGTTCGTGCCAAGCCGCAATCAACGAACTTGTATCAATACAATAGATCATCGTAGACGGAGCTATTCCGCCGTTTGAAACGCTGCCCTTTCTAGCGCTGGAATGTACTTCACCTTCGCGCCGAGATAGCTGGACACATCGTTCAGCGTGATTCGGTTATCGTAATAACTTCGCAGCACGAGGCGTGTGAAGCCTCTACCGTTCCAGCTCATCAAGAGGATTGAGCGTTTGATCTTCACTTCCTTCTTGGGAGCCAATGCCTTCGCTGCCACAGCTGCTTCGAAGTCATCTTGAAACTTCTTCCGGCGGTCCATATAGAAATCCCATGATGCCCGTCGCATTGTGACGAGCCGTAACAGGAATGCCTCGCGGCTTACGCCTATTGCATTTGCCATTGCACGTAACTCTTCATCGTTCCAACCTCGCTCACCGACCGGCTTCACTTGAGTGAAGGACAACATGAGGTCACGCGGCATCAGGGCAGCTGCGGCGACCTCATCACAGAATCGTTCAATCCTTCGCTCTTCAACCGTTCCGCCCTCTCCATTCGTCAGGGCGCTTTCTCCAATCAGAACGTGGGCAAGTTCGTGCAATAGGGTATAGCACTTGCCGCCCTGACTGTTATCCCGGCCATTGATGACGATAACGGGGATTTCATTGCGAGCTATGGCGAAGCCCCGCATTTCCTTCATATCGACGATATTATGTGGACCGCCGGCTATGAAAACCAAGATGTGCTTCTCTTCCAACTTCCGTCGCCAGAAGTCGAACGCATGCAGTTCTCTTGCGGCCTTACGCTGATCGGTATCAGTCACGCCAAAGAATTTGCGGATTTCTTCCCCTACAGTTTCGGGTGAATTCTTGAGAGTGGCTCTAAACTGGAATGGCTGCACCGGCTCGCCAAGGTCATCACGCAGCTCCAAAGCAAGCTCTCTCCGCTGGTGAGCATCGCGAATATGCAATGCTAGTTCCGCGCTGATCGTGCGGTCATTCACATTCGGCAGCCGACGGAAGTCGCGCAAAGGTAAGAAATCCGTTGGGGGCTTCGGAAGGTAGAAGAAAGCCAGCGGAAAATGATATTTCCCCGCGAGGTTTCGCAATTGGCTGACAGTTGGGGCACCATCTCCCGTTTCCCACCCCTCCAGGATCTCGGGGGCAACGTTCGCCGCTTTTGCGGCATCGTCCAACGTTGTCTTGGCGCGATTGCGCGCCCAGCCAAGTAACTCGTGTTTTATTAATGCCTTGGGGCTAGCCACAGCTATTATCAGGCGCCAGAACGCCTACCTCGTAAGTTCACCCAAGCGTAAAGCAATAGGCTACTTAATGCAACGTCACCGGAGATGCTCCGAATAGGGGACATGGCAATCTACCCCAAGACGCTTCAAAGACGCTGTCGGCAGATGCCTCTGATCCTTTCCGGGATGCTGGCGAAGAACTCGTAAACGGCTTGGAAGTCTTCCTTTTCTATGTAGGGGAAGTCGCGGAGGATTTGCGCATCGGTCATGCCGGAGGCGAAGTAGGAAGCCAGATCGTAGACGTTGAAGCGCAGGCTGCGGATGCAGGGCTTTCCCCCCATCTTGCCAGCTTCGACCGTGATTCGCGGATTCAAGGTGACCATAAACTGCCGTATCTCCTGCGTGATTTCATTCTTCGGCAGATTCGGCTTGATCGCCTATACTGCGTTCAGCGATGGGCGCAATTGAAAAACATTCCGCAGTGGCTAAAGCCAGCGTTTTTTTGTGATGTTTGCGGCATGGCTAAAGCCGTGCCCTTTCAACACGTCGACTCTGCTTTCAGCACGTCGACTTTTTAGAGGTCTAGAAAATGCTTCGAGTCGGTCTTACTGGCGGGCTAAGCAGCGGCAAGAGCACGGTTGCCGCGCTGCTGCGCGCGCATGGCGCTGAGGTCATTGAAGCCGACGAGCTGGGCCGCGCGCTGATGGAGCCGGGGCAAGCGGTTTTTTCGGCGATTGTCGGGCATTTTGGAGTGGAGGTCGTCGGCGCGGATGGGCGATTGAATCGCGCCCGCCTGGCCGATCTCGCCTTCAACCATGGCCGTCTGCAAGAACTGAACGCTATCGTCCATCCGGCGGTGATTGCCGCGCAGCAGGGCTGGATCGACGAGCTTGCAGCCCGCAATCCTGTTGCCATTGCCGTCGTCGAGTCGGCGCTGATCTTTGAAGTGGAGCGCGACGCCCGCGCCCGCGGCGAGAGCGAGACCCTGCTCGCCGATTGGCGTCGCCGCTTTGACCGCATCGTCGTTGTCACCGCGCCAGATGAGATGAAGATCGCCCGCTATGCCGATCGTGTCTGCTCAGAAGCCGCCGGCCGCGCAGCCGTGGAAGCTGACGCCCGCCTGCGCCTCAGCTACCAGATTCCCGACGCCGTCAAAGCCGCCAGCGCCGATTATGTGCTGGAAAATGCGAAAGATCCGGCATTCCTCCGCGCTCAGGTGGAAAAATTGTGGCAGCGCCTTCTGGCCGATAGCAACAAACAACCCGCGAGATGAGTCTTTAGAATAGAAATCAGGGGTTAGGGAAGAGTGGTCAGATGTCCCCGGCCACACGGCAATTGGTTTTTACTGACAACTGACGACTGATAACTGACAACTGTAAAGGTTCTCAACCGATGAAATTTCGTTTCGCTCGTCCGATTTTTTTCGTTGTTTTGCTGGTAGGCGGCTTCTGGTATGTCACCGCGCATCTCGCACCCGGCTGGAAGCCATGGCCGCTGCTTCGCACCTCCGCCACCGGCGCCGCACTGGATCTGACCGAGGCGCAGGCCGCACCCGCCTATGACGCCGAGGAGCAGAACAACATCGCCGTCTATAAGCGCGTACTGCCGTCGGTGGTCAACATCACCTCCACGACGCTGGTCTTCGACTTCTTCAACGGCGTAGTTCCGGCGCACGGCCAGGGCTCGGGCTTCGTTCTGGACAAGGCCGGCCATGTGCTGACCAACTACCATGTAGTCGAGAACGCCAACCGCGGCATCGAGGTCATGCTGAGCAACAAACGCCGTTACGCGGCCAAGGTCGTCGGCTCAGACAAGGTACACGATCTGGCGCTGCTGCAAATCGACGCGCCCAATCTTGAGCCGGTCACGCTGGCCGACTCATCCCAGCTTGCCGTCGGCCAGAAGGTCTACGCGATCGGCAATCCCTTTGGCTTCAGCGGCACCATGACGCGCGGCATCATCAGCTCCATCCGGTCGATTCGCGAGTCGGAGGGCGCGCTGATCGAGGACGCGATCCAGACCGACGCGGCGATCAATCCCGGCAACTCAGGCGGCCCGCTGCTCAACTCGCACGGCGAGGTCATCGGCATCAACACCATGATCGCCACCGGCGGCGGCGCGGACCAGAGCGCGGGCATCGGCTTCGCCATCCCCATCAACACGGCCAAAGCCGTGCTGGAAGACCTGACCCGCTACGGCCGCGTCAAGCGGCCATCGCTTGGCATTGTCTCGTATGCAATTGGTCCCGATCTGGCCTCGCAAATGGATCTCGCCGTCGACTCCGGCGTCCTGGTGCAGAAGGTGATTCCCGGCGGAGCGGCCGAGCGCGCCGGCCTGCGCGGAGGCAATCAGCAGGCTTACGTCGGCAACACGCCAATCATTCTCGGCGGCGATCTGATTGTCGCCATCGACGGCCACGAAGTGAATGCGCCCGAGGAGATCAACGCCCTGATGGAGAAGCACCAGGCAGGCGACACCGTCAGCGTAACCTTCTATCGCGGCCGCAGGCAAATTACGCTGAAGCTGATTCTGGGTGAAGCACGCGAGGCCAATTAGAGAGTTTTCGGATTGACTTGATTGCACCTTCCGAAAACGTTCTTTGATCTGGATGTAAATGCACAACGGCCATCCCGAGGATCTGGGATGGCCGTTGTATTTGGAGCAAGGCGAGAAGCCGAATTTAGCGCTCGGTCTTCCGCCAGTTGATTAGATCGCCAAGCGTGGTGGTGGAGCTGGAGACGGGGGCCTTGTGGGCGTCCTTCTTGTAGCTCTCCACCTGGGCGCGGCTGGCTTCATGGCTGCCCACGGCGCGCAGGCTCAAGCCCACCTTCTTTTCTTCCACGTTGATCTTGATGATCTTGAACTCATTCTCCTGGCCGGTCTCAAGCTTGGCGCCAGCTTCGTCGCCCGCCTCCGAGATGTGGCAGAGACCTTCAACGCCCTCGGCGATTTCAACAAAAGCGCCGAATTGCGCGGTGCGCAGCACCTTGCCGTGAACCTGATCGCCGACGCGGTGCGTGGCGAAGAAGCTTTCCCAGACATCGGGCTGAAGCTGCTTGATGCCCAGGCTGAGGCGGCGATTCTGGGGCTCGACGCCAAGGACAACCGCCTTGAGCTTCTCGCCCTTCTTCACCACTTCCGAGGGATGCTTGACGCGCTTAGTCCAGCTCAGATTGGAGACATGCACCAGACCGTCGATGCCGTCCTCGATCTCGATGAAGGCGCCAAAGTCGGTGAGGTTGCGGACGCGGCCCTCGACGATGGTTCCGGCCGGATACTTCTCGGTCAGATTCTCCCAGGGATTTTCCAGCAACTGCTTCATGCCCAGCGAGATGCGGCGGTCGGCCGGGTTGACGCTGAGGACGACGGTTTCGACTTCGTCGGCTGGCTTGACCAGCTTGGAAGGGTGCTTGAGGCGCTTCGACCAGGTCATCTCCGAGAGGTGAACCAGGCCTTCAATGCCCTGCTCGAGCTCGACAAACGCACCGTAATCGGTCACCGAAAGAACGCGGCCTTTTACGTGCGCGCCCACCGGGTAGCGCTCGGTTGCGTCCAGCCACGGATCGGGCGTCAACTGCTTGAAGCCCAGTGAAACGCGCTGCTTGTCCTTGTCGAACTTGAGCACCTTGACCTGAATCTCGTCGCCCACGTTGACCAGATCGCGGGGGTGCGTCAGCCGGCCCCAGCTCATATCGGTGATATGCAGCAGGCCGTCAATACCGCCCAGATCCACAAACGCGCCGTAGTCGGTGAGGTTCTTGACCGTGCCCGTGAGCACGGCGCCCTCGCCCAACTGGTCGAGCGTAGTAGAACGCTTGGCGTTCTGCTCTTCTTCCAGAATTTCCTTGCGGCTGACCACGACATTGCCGCGCTTCTTGTTCAGCTTGATGACACGGACTTCAATCTGCTGGCCCAGATAGCCATCCAGATTGCGCACTGGGCGAATCTCAAGCTGCGAGCCGGGCAAAAAGGCCTTGAGGCCGATGTCCACCGTAACGCCGCCCTTGACGCGGCTGACCACCGTGCCCATGATGGGCGTCTTGTCGGCAGCGGCCTTCTCAATCACGTCCCAGACGCGCAGGCGCTGGGCTCGCTCATAGCTGGCCAGATAGCCGCCTTCGGGCTCCTCGCGCTCAATCACCACTTCGATCGCGTCGCCGGGCTGGAACTTCACCGCCCCGGTGTGATCGGTAACCTGTTCGAGCGGCACCAGCCCCTCGGACTTCAGGCCCACATCGATAACCAAGTGCTTTTCCGTCTGCTTGATGACCGTGCCGGAGATAATCTTGTCGCCGTAGGCTTCCACAGCCGCGGCTTCAGCGGCCTGTTCGCGCTCAAAAGCCTCGAGGGCGGCGGAAAAGTCGTCCATGGATTCCAGGCTATGTTCGCCGTGCTCGGCGTGCGCTGCTGGCTTGGCCGGAGCTTCCACAACGGCGGCGGCAATTTCAGGCTCGGCGGCGGAAACAGGCTCGGCCACGGCTGCAACAACAGGTTCGGCTGCCGCTGCTACTTCAAGCACGACTTCAGGCTCCGGTTGCGCGGGAACTTCTGTTGCAACTTCGGCTGCGGGCGCGGCTTCGGCGGCGGCTTCTACCACCGGCGTGAGCTCTGCTACAGCTTCGGTTGGGGCATCGGCGTCCAGCGCGGCCAGTTCAACTACAGGGGTTTCTGCGGTCTCGGTGATGGACGTGGATTCTGGCAACGGCTGCTCTAGCTCCGTCGCAGGCTCAAGGGTGGGGGCTTCCAATTGGGTATTCAGGGTTGTACTCTCGGTTTCGGGATTGAGGAGTTTTGCCATTGTACGTGCCAGCTCCGGGATTCCTTGCTCTCGCGACGGATAGTGACTGCCGCTGGGATTTGCTTCCCTCAGGCGGCCATAGCCGTCAAAGAGGAATGCCTTAGGCCATCTCCCGGTCGGCAATTGGCCGTCTGTGATCAAGGCGCATTCACAAGGAACAGTCAGCCCCTCCAGCCTCTTTTAGCTGGCATGGAAGGCATCAAGTCTCCTTGGGAAGCACCCGGCAGACAACGGCATGCTGGTGGGCGGCCGCAACTCACTGCTGGAATCCGCGCAGAGAGCTACGCTCACGAGTTTAGCAACCTCAGCTTTCCCGCGTCAATGCGGCGGGATTGCCGATGCACGGGAGATTTCATCTTGCGCACGAAAGAGTGCGGGGAACAATGGGGTTGACGAGTTACGCGAGTTCTTAATCGATGAATTTTAATCTGCGAATTTAAATTTGCGAGGAGCTGGGAATCAGGAACCAGAAACCGCGCCGCGCGTTTTCAGCACCGCCTCGGCGCGCAGCAGATCCGCCTCGGTATCCACGCCGATGGTGTCGCCGGGGGCTTCGGCCACATAGAGATCGAAGCCGTTTTCAAGCAACCGCAATTGCTCCAGCCGCTCGGCGAGTTCGAGGGGCGAGGGTGGCAGCGCGGCAAAGCGCTCCAGCACGGCGCGGCGATAGGCATAGATTCCCAGATGCTTGCGATAGCCGGTAAACCCTGTCGCATCGCGGTCGAAGGGAATCGTCGCCCGCGAAAAATAAAGCGCGCGGCCATCCAGAGCCGTGACCACTTTGACGGCGTTGGGGTTGGCGAACTCGTCGGGCGGGCAGCGGACGGCCAGCGTACCGGCCTGTACTTCTGACCGGTTAAACAGCTCAATCAGGGGCGGAAAAAAATCCGGCGTCAGCAACGGCTCGTCGCCCTGGATGTTGACAATAATCTCCGCGTCGATCTGGCGCGCGGCCTCGCGGACACGGTCTGAGCCGCTGGGGCAGTCGGTCGAGGTCATCGCAACGGGAATCCCGCGCTCTCGGCAGACCGCTGCCACTTCCTCCGAGTCGGTAGCGACGACGACGGGGTCCATCAGTCCGCTGGCCATAGCCGCGCGCCAGACCCACTCCACCATGGGCCGTCCGGCAAGGTTGCGCAGCACTTTGCGGGGGAGGCGCGTGGAGGCGAGGCGGGCGGGAATCACCCCGGCAATCTTCATGGAGACGAGTTTAGCCTATTGGACCAGCGAGGAGCGAGTAAGCCCGCCACGGCTTCTGCTGGCGGGAAGAGGCTGTGGAACTTCCATCGTGCGCATTGCTCTGCTAACTTTTTTCATTGACTGGCCTCCTTTTAGCACCTTGAGTGCGCCGCGAACAGCTTAGCTGCTCGCGAGACCAGCCGATTCATCCCATCTGCAACGCGGACCTCCCGGTCCACGCTTGTTTCTTGTCGATTGGGCGACGGCGCAACTCCCGATTCCCGACCCATTGCCTTACCATGAAATCATGCCGCCGCCAAACCCCGATCACTTACTCCGCGCCATCGCTCTAGCCACTCAGAATGTCGTTAGCGGCGCAGGCGGACCCTTCGGCGCAGTCATCGTCCGTGATGGCCAGATCGTCGCCGAAGGGGTCAACACCGTGACCACAACCAACGACCCCACCGCCCATGCCGAAGTGAACGCCATCCGCAACGCGGCCCGCGCGCTGGGCAGTTTCACGCTCACCGGCTGTCAGCTCTATACCAGTTGCGAGCCTTGCCCCATGTGCCTGGCCGCGGCTCACTGGGCGCGAATTGACGCCGTTTTCTACGCAGCTAGCGCAGCCGACGCCGCCCGCGCAGGCTTTGACGACGCGCTGCTTTATGAAGAATTCCGCAAGCCTCAGTCCCTCCGTGCGCTGCCGGAGACGCAACTGCTCCGCGAGAAAGCCTGGGCCAGCTTTGCCGCCTGGCTGGCCTCGGAAAACAAGATTGCGTACTGATACGGACGCGCCCGTTCAGCCCTTCAGCTCACTGGCCCGCGCCATCAATTGCTCGATCGTCCAGGGAGGATCGCCCGCCTTTAGCATTGAGCGGAATAAGGAATAGTGGTCCGTCTTTGCGCCAGCCTTGCGCAGCGTCGCTTCATCGTTCACCCATGCATAGACGATGACCTTCTCTCCACTGTATTCCACCCCCGCCATTTGCGCGCGGTCGGAAAGCTTCGGCTTGCTGCTCTTCAGATTGGCCATCTTTGCGCCTCGATCCCTTGTTAGCACAATTGTATTCACGGAGAAAAAGACTCACTCTCCGCCACTCTGCCAATCCAACTCCATCCACTCACAGAACGAAATTGACATTGCCTTTGAAGCGCCCTTCCAACACATCGATCAGATCCTTTTGAAACTCGGGATGATCGCTCATGGCCAGCCGAAGAGCGTTGGCATTGACCTGCTGCCCCTCTTGCGTGCGTCCGGCAGCGATCAAAATTCTCCCCAGTTCGGCATTCGCAAAGGCGCTGTTGGGCGTCAGTTGCACGGCTTGCCGCGCCAAGGGCAGAGCCTCTGCGATGCGCTTTTGCCTGTAAAGCGCGGAGGCGTTTCGGGCGTAGATGATGGCGTTGATCCTGGAGACGTCGAAGGTGCCGTGATAGGCCAGGATGACGTTGCCGATCTCCGCATCCGGCTTGCGGCTGGCAAACTCCTCGTAGGGGTTGAGCGATCCCGGTCCCGAGATCAAGCCCGAGGCATCCGACGAACTGATCAAAACCGTGCCGCTGATGGTGGGTGGCAGCGAGGCCGGCAGTTGGCCCAACCCCCAGATCAACGCGATATTATTCGGCAGCGGCTTGCAGGCAATGCCATAATAAGCCGGATTGACCAGCGGATTCATGTAGTCGAACCAACAATCTTTGGAGGGGTGCTGGTCCAGATAGCTTTTGGTCCACTTCAGACCCTGGCCCCAGTCGTCGTTGGAGTCGGCAACCTCGCGCCAGGTGTTGGACGACCCGCCAAAGGCCTCATTGGAGTAAGCCAGATAATCCGGATAGGCGCGCAGCGAAGTAAGCAGTGTCATCCCCAACAGAATGGCAATCGCGACGCGGCCGGGCACGGAGCGCGCGGCCAGAGATGCCGCCGCGGCCGCCGCCAGCACAATGCAGAACGGATAAATAGGCAGGATGTGACGCACTCCCAAATTGAGCATCGAGGAGATGGACAACAGCAGGAAGAAGCCGGCCGGGAGCGTGAGAAACAGCAGCGCCCGCCGCTGGCTCAGCACACCGGCGAAAGGTACCAGAAGAAGCAAGCTCAGCAGTGTCAGTGTGCTCTTGATCAGAAAGACGCCGGGAAAGAAGAACCACTGCCCGGTGGGGAAGACGTGCCCGAAGATGAAGGTGTTGCGATAGCTGCTGATGAGCAGAATATCGGTCCAGCCGAAGAGATACGCCTCGGGAAAGAGATGATGCCGCGCAAAGTACAGGATGATGGATTCTTTGAGCGGGCTGAGGCCGGCGGCGTATTGCTCGAGGGTTGGAACCATCACCAGCGGCGCGGGCCTGGCCGCATAGCGGAAGCCGTAAGCCGTCCAGAGAATGGCGTAGGCGATCAACCCGATCACGGCCAGCGCGCCAGCCAAGTGCGCAAGACTCAGGCGGCGCGCCGGCCCTTGCAACTCCAGAGCGTCGTCCAGTGAGAAGCGGCGCGTAAAGTGATCGCCCAGGCCCAGCAGCAGCAACGTGGGCAGCACCAGAGCGCCAGAGTGCTTCACGGTCAAGGTCACCCCAGCGGCCACGGCGCACAACAATAGCCGTCCCACTGAGGGCCGCTTGAGAAAGCGATAAAAGGCATAGACGGTGGCAAAAAACAAACATGTGAGCGGGATATCGGTAGTAATCAGTGCGCTGTTGGCCAGCAGCACCGGTTCAAAGACGCACAGCCCCAGCGCAATCAACGCCGTCAGCGGACCAAACATCTCACCCGCGGCCATATACACAAGCCACGCCAGCGCCAGGCTGAACAAAGCCATTACCATGCGAGCGCGCAGCAGGATAGCATCCGCGTTGCCGCCGTCGTAAAGGAAGCGTGCGCCGTTGACAAAGTCTTCCGCCTTGTAGAAGCGAACCGGAAAGTGCGGTGGCTCTTTGAGACCCATCGGCAGCAGGGGGATTGCGGCAATCATCTTGGCCAGTGGCGGGTGTTCGGGATTGTCCCCGAAGTCCCCGTGCTTCCAGTACTCGTAGCCGGCGAACAAGTGGGTGGACTCGTCAAAGGTCTGCGACTCCTGACGAACCGAATTGAACAGGATAACCGCCAGAAGCGTCAACAAGGCTGCGGCAAAGAGGCGAGACAGACGCGGCGAAGGGCTCAATCCACGCAGATTCAATTGAGCCATGCGCGACGGAGGGGGGAAAGTGAGAATCGTAGACATTGCGTTTCCTCCGGGGGGAGTGATTTCGGACAATGCAAGTCCTAATAAAGCATATGCCCTCAAGAAATGAATATGGAATCAAAATCCGCGTCGCCCGCGCCGTAGGTGCAAAGTTTATTAGCCCCGCGTTTCAGTGTTGAGAAAGCGTCCTCAAGATGACTGGCCGGAGTTCCGGGGGGACGGCGCTCATGCTTCGATGTTTCTTCAAAATAGAAAAACATCAAATGAAAAGGGCATTCTTTACTTAAAAATGAGATACCAAAGTAACCGCGTACCAGATTATGTAAGAAACTCCTAAGATAGAACTAGCGCGGCAATAGAGTTTCCATCTATACTGCCAGCCATGCAACCTCACAGTCTTTTCCTGCTCCTAATGGTGTCAGCCCTTGCGGCAGCCCAATCCAAGGCTCCGTCTGGCACGCCCTGGGAGATGCAGGATTCCACTTCAACGGCCAGTTTACGCGGAATTGACTCCGTGGACGGATCGGTGGCTTGGGCCAGCGGCACTGAGGGAACCGTACTGAGGACCACCGACGGCGGCGCGCATTGGCGCAAGTGCGCCGTTCCAGACGCTCAGAAAGACGGCGCGACTCTGGATTTTCGCGGCATTCAGGCTTGGGATGTGGATACCGCCATTGTGATGGCCTCCGGGCTGGGTGACAAGAGCCGCCTCTATCAAACCCTCGACGGATGCAAGACGTGGACGCTTCTGTTGAAAAATCCCGATGCGCCGAAAGGTTTTTTCAATAGCTTTCAGATTTTTTCCAAGAGCTTTCACAACGGAGATCCAACCGGCTACGGCCTGGTTTTTGGCGATCCCGTCAATGGCCGGTTCACGCTTTTTGAGATCAATACAACTCCCTTCTCCTGGGCGCCGGTCGAGAGCAAGGATTTGATCGTCCCCTTGAAGGGTGCGGTAGCCTTTGCGGCCAGCAACAGTGTTCTGGTGGACCTCTATAGAGGCACCTACGGCTTCGTCACCGGAGGTCCGCCGGCCGCCTATCTCGTCCGAGTTCGCTACAACGAAGGCACTTGGAAAGAGGGAGGCGGAAACTCGAAGGCAATTCCCAAGACAGTCAAGCTTCCGCTCGCGACGGGATCGGATGGCACAGGCGCGTTTTCGATTGCCCAGCGCTCGGAGAGTTCCGACTCCGATTCGAAAATCTTCGAGGTTGCCGTGGGTGGCGACTATACCAGACCCAATGAGACAGCAGGCTCAGCCGCCTGGTCCGACGACGGCGGCGAACAATGGACCTCTTCGGTCCTCCTGCCCCACGGCTATCGCTCCTCGGTGCAATGGAGCGACGAAAATCACGCATGGATCGCTGTGGGCACAAATGGTTCCGATGTGAGCTTCGACAACGGCAAAAACTGGCAGCCGCTCGACAACGGCAATTGGAATGCCCTTTCGCTGCCTTTCGTTGTCGGTCCCAACGGCCGCATCGCGCACCTGAATCCGGCAGCTCTTCCGGCAGAGCGCAGCCCGTCTGAGTCCGCTCTGGAAAGGCATTAGAGCCTTATTACTGATCGTGTAAGGAATATTCGTCCCCATCCATTTCGTCTTGAGCGTAGTCGAAGGATCAGCGTTCTGAAGGCTGAAATAGGTGGGAAATTACGAACTTAACCCTACAGGAACTGTGAAAACTCCGTAAGAAATCTCTGAACAGCCCTTGCCGGCCTCATCGCCCGCGCCGTAGGCACAACGGTTGTTGGCCCCAGGATTCAACGCCGGGTTGGCTAAATCAACCATTCGTCCGGCATCCCATCGGGACGGTGTTCATGCTCCTCGCACTTATTCTGACCCTCCAAACCTCTTCTCTTCCCACTCTAAAGTTTTGCTTCTCCTGGAATCCTCCCGCCCCCTCGCTCATCTGAGAGAATAGGGATAGTGAATCGAGCGCGACAATCTCTTGTCCGGTCGGCCTTCGCGCCGGCGTTTCTCGCGGCCTTGGCTCTGGCAGCCGCGCCGGCCGAGCTCTGTGCGCAGGCGCTCAACCCCTCATCTGTCTTCAACCCCTTCTTTGGCAGTGTTACCGCGCATCCCGCCACCGATGACTCGCTCAAGCTCTCCCTGGACGAGGCCATCAATCTCGGCCTAAAAAACAACCTCGGCCTCCGCGAAGCCGAAAGCGGCGAAAAGACGATTCAAGGCGAAAAGAACCAGGCCCTCCAGAATTTTCTCCCCACCATCATGCTCACCGGCGACCGCGGAGTTCACCAGCAGAATCTGGTCGCCCTCGGCTTCGGCCCCAGCACCGTCGCCGAATTTGCAAAGAAGATCAAATTCCCCGCCGGCTTCTCTGAAATCACCCGCGACGACCTCACCGAAGGCAAGATTCAATTCAGCCAGATGCTCTTCTCCGGCCCCGTCATCGCCGCATGGAAGGGTGCAGGCGCTGCCCAGCGCGCCGCTCACTTCGCCAAAATGTCAGCCCGCGGCGAGGTCGTCCAGCAGGTCGCCTCGGCCTACCTCCACGCCATCGCGGCTGCCAGTGAAGTCGATAACGCCAAGGCCCTCGAATCCGCCGATCAGCTTCAGCTCGACAACGTTCACGCCGCCCATCAGGCTGGCACTGCCGCCAATCTCGACGAACTGCGCGCTCGCCTTCAGCTTCAGGCCCAGCAGCTCTCCCTCCTTGCCGCGCAAAATGCGCTGGAAAAAGATCTTATCCTGCTCAAGCGCGAGATCGGTCTCGACCCCGGCCAGAAAATTGCGCTCACCGACCCCGCGCCCTACAGCGATCTAGCCGCCCAGACTCCCGAAGAGCTTCGCGTTATCGCCTTCAAAAGCCGCCAGGACTACCAGAACCTGCAAAATCAGGTCGTCGAAATGAAGGCCGTCCACGCCGTCTATCGCGCCCAGCGCCTGCCCAGCCTCAGTTTTGGCGGCTACTACGGCGTCAGTCAGGTCGGCGGCGCAGGCTCCCATGGCAATTACGCCGCCGTCGGTACTTTGAGCCTGCCGCTCTTCCGCGAGGCCAAGTTACGCGGCGATACGGATGCCGCCCAGGCCAATCTAAACGCCGTCAACGCCCAGCTCGCCGACCTGCGCACCCACATCGACCAGCAGCTCCGCTCCGCGCTTCTTGACGTCAACGCGACCTCGCAACTCGTTCAGGTCGCCCGCTCCAACGTCGATCTATCCACCCGCGCTCTCGCCGACGAATCCGACCGCGTCGTCGCCGGCGTCGATGATAACCTGCCTCTGGTCACCGCGCAAGCCTCCCTCGCCGCCGCGCAAAGCAACCTCGTCGAAAGCCTCTACCAGTACAACCTAGCCAAGCTCTCCCTTGCCCGCGCCGCCGGCATCATCGAGTCCCAGTATCGGGATTATTTGGGAAGGTAAATGCAAGATTGGGAAGAGAGAGACTCTCAGCCAATCGGCTGACAGCAATTCTCACTCCTTCGTGTTACCTTGGAGCGTGGTGAAAATGTAAGAGGTCACCCATCCAGATGAGCAAGAAGCTCCAGATCAATTATTATGTCGAACCCGACGCCGAGGCATTGGCGCGCCGGGCCGCGCAGTACTTTGTCGAAATGGCCGGCGAAGCCGCTGAGGCCCAGGGACGCGCCCGTATCGCCATCAGCGGCGGCTCCACTCCCAAGGCCGCCTTTGAGCTGCTCGCCGATCCCGACCAGCCATGGCGCAACCGTATGCCATGGGAGAAGCTTGACCTCTACTGGGTTGACGAGCGCTGTGTGCCCCCCGACGACGCCGAAAGCAACTACCGCATGACCCGCGAGACACTCCTCGACCATGTGCCGCTGCATCCCTGCCAGATTCATCGCATCGAGGCTGAACTCGACCCCGAAGCCGCCGCTGTTCGCTATGAGTCGGAACTGCGCAGCAGCTTCCGCATCGACGGTGTCCAGACTCCGCGCTTCGATCTCGTCGCACTCGGCCTCGGTGACGACGGCCACACCGCCTCGCTCTTTCCCCACACCGCCGCCGTACATGAAACCAGCCGCCTCGTCACCGCCAATCAAGTGCCCCAGAAAGATACCTGGCGCATCACCCTCACATGGCCGCTCATCAATCACGCCCGCTCCGTCTTTTTTCTCGTCGCGGGCCAGGCCAAAGCCGGCATTTTGAAGGAAGTACTGACCGGCCCCCGTGACCCGGAATCCCTCCCCAGCCAGCTAATTTGGCCCGCAAGCGGTATACTTACCATAATTCTGGATAAAGCAGCAGCCGCCCTCTTGCCTCCGACGGACGAGGATGGTTGTGGAGTGTTGGAGAGAGAAAGATGATTCTGGCTGGCGACGTAGGCGGCACCAAGGTTCACCTGGCGCTGTATGACTTTATTGATGGAAAGCTTGAATACTCCCGCGATCAGCGGTTTCCGGCCAAGAACTACTCTGGCCTGGAAGAAATTGTCCGCGAGTTTCTGGGCGCGCTGAAGGTAACCGCGGCCTGTTTTGGCGTTCCCGGCCCGGTGCGCGACGGCCGTCTGCGCCTCACAAACCTGCCTTGGACCCTCGACAGCCGTGAGCTCTCTACCAGCCTCAGCATCAACCATGTCTTTCTTATCAATGATCTTGAGGCCAACGGCTACGGCGTTGCCGAGCTTGGCGCGGACCAGATCTACACCCTCAGCGAGGGCGACCCCAGCCAGATCGGCAATCGCGCTCTGATCGCCGCCGGTACCGGCCTCGGCGAAGCGCTTCTTATCTGGGACGGACGCCGCCACACTCCCTATCCCTCTGAAGGCGGTCACGCCGACTACGCCCCCCGCAACGAGGACGAGATTGACCTCCTCCGCTTCCTCAAGCAGAAGTACAACGGCCGCATCAGCTATGAGCGCATCATCAGCGGCATGGGCCTCACCAGCATCTATGAGTTCCTCCGCGAAGTTCGCGGCGTTGAAGAGCCCGCCTGGCTTGCTGAGCGTATCGCCGCCGTGGACGACCCCAACGCCATCATCACCGAGTTCGCCCTGGCAGCCAAGAGCGAAATCTGCGAGAAGGCGCTCGATATGTTCGTCTCCGCCTATGGCGCCGAGGCCGGCAACATGGCCCTCAAACTGCTCTCGGTCGGCGGCGTCTACGTTGGTGGCGGCATCGCACCCAAAATCCTCGAAAAGCTCAAGGATGGCACCTTCATGAAGGCCTTTGCCGACAAGGGCCGCCTCAGCCAGTTGCTCATCAACATGCCGGTGCGCGTCATCCTCGATAGCCGCGCGGCGCTTTTGGGCGCAGCCGCTTACGCAGAAGCCCGCGCCGCCGAACTAAGCGGCACATCTCCCCGCGCCGCCTCCGTCAAGTTCTGACCGAATCCCAACCATCAAAAGGGGCCCCCGCTTTGGGGCCTCTCTTGCTGTTGGCCGCCACCTTTTCATGGATGGAGTAAGTTCTGGGTACCCTATCCATTCCGCGGTTTCATCGTGGAATGGGTGGGATGGCACGAACCTCAATCAGTACCTCGTTCATGAAAAGCAGTCCGATTCGCCGTTGCAAGTCAAGACTGCAATGAACTGCCGCCAACTCGCCATCTCCGCGCAGCGGAGGCTAACTCGCCGCATTGATTTCAGTCCGCCCCACCCCGCAGCACGGCATCGGCAATCCGCGCCGCCTCCACCGCCGGGCGCACCGCATGAACCCGCACGATCGATGCCCCATGCAGAATCGCCGCCACTAGCGCCGCGATGCTGGCCGTCTCGCGAGCCCCCACCGGCGCATCGACGCCGCCATAAAGCTCCGCCAGCGTCCGGCCCAAAAACGACTTGCGCGAAACCCCCGCCAGCAGCGGTCTTCCCAGTGTCAATAACTCTTCCTGCCGCGCCAGCAGCGCGTAATTCTCCTCGAAGGCCTTGCCAAACCCGTAGCCCGGATCAAGCACCACCGCCTCCGCCGCAATCCCCGCCGCCGTTGCCATTTCCAAACTCGTCTTCAGCCCCACCCGCACCGACGCCAGCAGCGCATCCGGCTCCAGCCGCGGCTGCTCTCGCCACTCCTCGGGCCGTCCACGCGAGTGCATCAGAACCACGCCGCACCGCGCCGCCGCGCACTCAGACGCCATCTCCGCGTCCCAGTGAAAGCCGCTCACATCGTTCACAATCTCCGCCCCAGCCACAAGTGCCGCCCGCGCCGTAGCCGCCTTGTAAGTGTCCACAGAGACCACCGCATCCGGTCGAGCTCTCAGAATTCCTTCCAGCACCGGCAGCAGCCGCGCCTGCTCTTCCTCCGCGCTGACAGTTGGTGGCGACGCTGATCCGCTCAACCCGCCCGCCCGCGATCCCGGCCGCGTACTCTCCGCCCCCAGATCCAGCAGGTCCGCGCCCTCGTCCAGGCATTGCAAACAGCGCAGCACCGCGGCCTCCGGGTCGAAGCAAACTCCGCCATCGCTGAACGAATCCGGCGTAATGTTGACAATCCCCATCACCAGCGTCCGCCGGCCCACTTCCAGCGTCCGGGTGCGCAGTTGCCAGGGCGTTATTTTGCGTACGGAATCGCTCATCCGATGATTACCTGCTGCTCCATCTCAAAATTTCGGAGCGTTTCTGGATCGAGTTTGTTCATGGGGAAGTGTATCGATTCGTAAGCGTCCACTATCGCAATCAGAATCTCCAGATCACGGCTCGCTTCGGTTCCCGATTCAGCGCCCATAAGTTCTGCAATGCGCGCCACCGACGCATCATGTTCCGCCTTTGTTTGGATTGATTGGAACTGTATCATTCTCCAAGTCAGATAAAGTAGGAATCATTTCAACCGTACAGGCAATCATGAGAGGAGGAAATTACTGGGGTCAGGCGGAGGTTCCATGCCTAGCAAAATACCCTGGGGGGTCATCCGTTCCGGCTCTACTGAAGGAATCAATTGGTCGGTTTTTTCAAAATCCCTATCCCATCGGTGAATGACCTCGCATCTAACGGCAAGTGCCGACGCAACGTGAATTGAATCAGCCGGTTTCATGTTATATTCTCTTGCTATCTCCGCGGCTCTCTCGGCGATAGTAGGTACTATCTGGACCTTCTTGATAAATGGCCAAGCAAACATTCCCTGAATCGTTTTGGTTTGTTCTAGCGATAATTTGCGAGTAGGAACTCTGTGGCGATTGTAATAATTCCATATTCTTTCAAGGTCGCGAGTTGCTGAGGGGTATCGTAAAACGCCAGATGAATCGGTAACTCTTAGTGCCTCCGACCAATCCGGCAAAGGGAGTGGAACATATTCTTCTTTGGGACGAATCGTCTCAACGATGGTCCAAACGGAAGTCCATATTTGGATGTCATCGTTTTGTGCATGTTTGAGTACATCTTCGCAGACCAGTGCACGGTCATGTTCCCGCTCGTTTTGGCCACTCAGTACACTTATAAAGCAACTGGTATCCCAATAGACTCGCAGGTTTGATGTCATTCCATATCCTCGAAATACTCGCGTAAGGACAACCCTCCGGTAAAATCGGGAACAAGACCGATCATTTCTTCGATCGACGGCAGCATCTCAGGCGATGCACCCTCCAAGTTCTCAATATTCATCGATAAAGGCTGCCCGTATCTGTCGGCATTAACCATGCCAGTAACCATCACGCGCCGCCCCAAGAGATCCTTGGCCTGGGACTCTTGTTTAGCTTGAAATCTGCACCTGACAGGGCGCTTGAAAGTCTCGTCCCAAACTCGGAATTCTCTGCCGCGATGCACGGAAATCGAGTCGAGATTACCAACAACAGTCCCGAACGAAACTGATTTGATGCTCGTCAAATCCTGAACTTGCGAAAGTGTCTTTATCGTGACCTTCGTGGAGAGGTTTAACGCACCTTTCGTGTCGGTATATATAACCGATTCGCCAATTTTCGGTGCGGTCTTGGCAATGCGCTCGACACGTGCAAGCGCCGCGTCAGATAGATATTTATTGCGTTCTCCTTTCTCGGTCAGAGAAACCACGTTGTTAATGATCTCGCGTTCGACGCGCGTACTCGTGTCGCTCAAAGCATTGCGCAGCAGCAGCGGCGTGACACCAACCAACGGGGAAGGACTATTCATCCGGAGTGTAGAAACACGCCATCGTAGATGCCCCGCTTTCTTCTCCGCCACTGCCGAATCTACTTCTTGCAGCAGGCCAAGAAAATTACCCATCGCCCCGACGAACTCAGGTAGATCGACCGCTTGTCCAGCACCAACACGCATGTAGATCGGATCAGCCATTCTAGGCGGAATCATAAACCCTACAGCATACCGTGTGCTATATCCTTCCTGCTACACTCCCTGCATGACGCTCTTTCGTCAACTCCCATCGCTCTTATTGGCCGGCTTTCTAGCCTCTTCCACCGGCCTCATCGCCCAAACTCCAGCCCAGCCAGCCCCCAGCCCGCTAGCCAGCAGCATCGCCGCCATTCTATCCGACCCAGCGCTCTCCCACGCCCACTTCGGAATTAGCGTAACCACCCTCGACGGCCAGCCGCTCTACAACTTCAACGACGGCCAGTTCTTCACTCCCGCCTCCACCACCAAGCTCACCACTACCGCCGCGGCCTTTGCCCTTTTGCCCGTCGACACCCTCACCTGGACCACCCGCGTCGTCGCCGGCGGCGAAATCGACAGCAGCGGCGTCCTCCATGGCGACCTGATTCTGCTCGGCTCAGGCGACCCAACCCTCAGCGCCCGCCGCTACCCCTACCGCGCGCCAGAAGCAACTCTGCCCGCAGACGACGCCCCAAAGCCGCCCGCCTCGTCCAATTCCATGGATTCGCTCTACGCGCTTGCCGAGCAGGTTCAAAGAGCCGGCATCCGTACCGTCGAAGGCAGCGTCATCGGCGACGACACCTTCTTTCTCGACGAGCCTTACGCCCTCAACTGGGGCTGGAACGATCTGCAATGGGCCTTCGGCGCTCCCATCTCCGCGCTCACCTTCAACGACAACACGACGCAGTTGACCGTCGCTCCCAACCCAGACGACACCTCGCTGGTCGCCGTTGAGTGGTCGCCCAAAATCGACTACTTCATGCTGGACAACTCCATGACGCCCGCCGCAAAAGGCCAGCCCGCTCAGCCCGGCCTCGACCGCCGTCCCGGCAGCAATTTGGTCCGCGCCTGGGGCACTGTGCCGCCCGAGGGCTTTCATGCCAGCCTCGCCGTTGACGACCCCGCCGCCTTCACCGCCGCCGCATTCAAAGAAGCGCTGCGCAGCCGCGGCGTTGCCGTCCAGGGCAGCGCCCAATCGCGCCACCGCCTCTCCACTGACACCGCCGAATTCGCCGCCGAGCGCGCTCAGCCCCTCAAGCTCATCCGCCTGAGTTTGCCCACCATTGCAGCGCCGCTTGATGGCCGCAAACTCCTGGCCTCTTACACCTCTGTTCCCATCGCCCAGGACATCGCCATCATCAACAAGGTCAGCCAGAACCTGCACACCGATCTGCTCTTGCGCCTCCTCGGTAAGACCGAGGGCCAGGACGGCAGCTTCGCCCAAGGCTCTCGCGTCGTGCGCCAATTCCTCCTCAATGCCGGCATCGACGATGCAGACTTCTTCCTCTATGACGGCTCCGGCTTGAGTCACGGCAACCTCATCGCTCCCCGCGCCCTCACGCAGCTTCTGGTCTACGCCGCGCGCCAGCCCTGGGGCGTCGCCTGGCGTCAAACCCTGCCCATCGCCGGCGTTGACGGCACGCTCGACCATCGCTTTCGCGACTCGCCGCTGCAAGGCCGTCTCTGGGCCAAGACCGGCACACACGATGAGGCCAACTCCCTCTCCGGCTACCTCACCGCGGCCAGCGGCAAGACCATCGCCTTTTCCATCCTCGCCGACAGCCATCGCCCAGGCGGCAAAGCCATCGTCCAGGCCATCGATCGCATTGCTGAAGCCATCTACGCGGCCCAGTGACCAACGTGTTAAATAGTCGCCAAAGCCGATTGACACGCATCGTGCTTCAGCGTAAAAGAACATCATTGTTGCCAGGGACTTGTCTTGTGGCGCCCGTATTTCTACGTCGGGCATTTCAAGGAGCGGCAGAGAGCGTCTCTGCCGCTCACTTATTCTGCTGGAGATTTATGGAACCTCTGACCAGGTCATTCAGCCTAAAAACGGCAGTCGATCCAGCTTTGAATTGGCCATCTTCTTCAAAGTGAAACGCCTTGCAGCGATTGACGATTTCACCATTTGGGTGAGGTGCGGAGCTGTTGAAAGTCGCCGATCGAGAAAAGGCCGAATTGTGGTAGTTCGCCAGGCCGAAGTTTTGCAGAGGCTAAAGCCATATTGATTCTATGGGCTTTATCGGCACGACTGAAGTCGGGCTCCGATTACAAAGCAACGAGTTTCTGAAGCTTTAAACCTCGATGCAGGCCACGGATGACGGAATGCAACTGCCGTTTTCAGGTTTCATGGTTTGGCGGCAGTTCTGGATTGCTCACCTCTATTGAAAATCTCCGTCTATTGCTTTGCGGACAAATCTCTTCCCCCGGAGCAGATTCGATGGCAACGGATGCGGCGATCTACGCCAGCTATTCAGCTCAAAGGCCGGTGGGTTTAGGCTGGCCGGCAGCCGGGAGGTTACAATCCTCCCCAGGCATGGCTGCGAGCAGGGCAATGAACGGAGGGAAGAGCGCCGAGGAGCGGATGCAGGCGCGCGCGCCGGAGATGGAGCTGATCCGCGAGGCGCAGGCGGGGTCGCGGGCGGCCTTTGACACCCTGGTGCGGCAGTATGAGCAGCAGGTTCTGAGGCTGGCGCTGCATCTGACCGGCTCCGAGCACGACGCCGAGGACATCTACCAGGAGGCCTTTCTGAAGGCTTACCGGTACCTGGGGAACTTCCGCTTCGAATGCTCATTTTATACGTGGATTTATCGCATAGTGACCAACCTCTGCCTGGACCAGATGCGGCGGCGCAAGACGCGGCGCGAGGATCACGCGGTGGTGGTGAACCACTCCGGCGAAGAGATGGATCTGCTGGCCTCGGTCTCCGACGACCGGTCGTTTTCCAATCCGGCCAAGGAGCTGGACCGCAAGGTGCTGGGTGAGCGGATTCAATTGGCGCTGGAGAAGCTGACACCGCGCGAGCGGATGGTTTTTGAGTTGAAGCACTATCAGGGTCTGCGCCTGCGCACCATCGGCGAGATGCTGAGCACGACGGAAGAGACCGCCAAGAACACGCTTTTCAGGGCTACCAAGAAGTTGAGAGCGCAGTTGGCGGGAGTGAGATAAGCGACCGGAAGCAATCCCTTGAAGGGATGCGGATCGTTCCGGGACGCGTTGAGTTTTTTGAGGCTGGAAGGACGTAGAGCTATGAATTGCGAAGTTGCACATGAGCGGATTGTGGCGGCGGCATATGGTGAATTGGCCGATGAGCAGAGCCATGAGCTGGAGCGGCACATGGACGGCTGCCCGGATTGCCGCAAGGAGCGGGAGCAGTTGCTGGCTCTCAAGGTGCTGGCGGATGCTTATCCGGTGCAGGAACCGGAGGCGAATCTGGTGGCGCGCTCGCGCCTGAGATTGGAAGAGGCGCTGGATGCGCTGCCGCCCCTGCGCTGGTTTGAACGGCTGGGCCAGCTCGTGAAGAACAACTTTGCCAGCTTGACGGCGGCTCCGGTGGCCGCGTGTTTGCTGCTGGCGGTGGGAGTTGGTGCGGGTTCGGTGGGCGGCGCTTGGGTTGCGCGGATTCGCTCAGTGCAGGCAGCGGCCCAGGCGGCGCGGGTGCAGGCACAGCCGAATGCGGTTTCTGCGGCAGCGGTTGGCGCGCCGGCGGAGATTGCCAACATCTCCAGCATTATCCGGCAACCGAACAGCCATACGGTGGAAGTGGATTACAACCAGATGGTGCCGCGGCGGATTGAGGGTTCGCTGGACGATCCGGCGATTCGGCAATTGCTGATGATGGCTTCGCAGAACTCGGCTTCGGCGGGGGTGCGCGACGATTCGGTGAGCCTGATGGCGGCCGAATGCAAGGCTGGGCACAGTTGCCGGGGAGCGGGAATCCGGGATGCGCTGATGGTGGCTCTGCGCTACGACAGGAACAAGGGAGTGCGCGAGAAGGCGCTGGAGGGGCTGAAGCCGTATGTGGCCGAGGATGTGCGGGTGCGGGATGCGGTGCTGGAGGCGCTGATGAACGACGCGGACCCGCAGATTCGCACGGCTGCAATTAACATTCTGGAGCCTGTGGAGGCCGATACCAGTGTGCGACAGGTGTTGCATTCGGTCTCCAATACGGACGTGAATCCGTATATCCGGACCGTTTCGAGACAGGTTTTGAATAGCGTTCCAGAGATTCAGTAGGCGGAGTTTACCTTTCGGGAACCGCATCGTCAGATTAGAGTGCGGACCGGAGAATGCAGTTGCAGGAGAAGATGAGATGAAACACTTTTTGAGGCCGTACAGGAATTTGGGATTGGTAGTGCTGGCAGTCGCCGTGGCGATGACGCCGGCAGGGGCTCATGCGCAGATGCGGGAGGTCGGGCAATTGCTGGAGCAGCCGAATCCTCTGCTGCTGCGAGCCGGTTCTCAGGGCTACCTGGGCGTGGATCTGGCGGACGTGGACCAGGAGAAGGCGCAGGCTTTGAAGCTGAAGGAAGTTCGCGGAGCCATTGTGACTCTGGTAGACCACGACGCTCCAGCGGGACAGATTGGGCTGAAGGTCAACGACGTGGTGCTGCAACTGAACGGGCAGCCGGTGGAGGGCTCGGAGCAGTTGCGGCGCATGTTGCGAGAGATTCCCGCGGGGCGCAAGGTGAGCATTGAAATCAGCCGCGACGGCGCGGTGCAGACGCTGACTGTTGCCCTGGCCGACCGCAGGATCATGGAACAGGATGTCTGGAACAGGATCGGCGAGAGCGGAGATGTGTTTACGTTCTCCCCTGGGATGGGCATGATGGCTGGCGGAGGGGGCGACGCGCCGCCTCCGGGCAGCTTTCACATGCCGTTCTTTGGCAGCAGCCTGAAGGTGGGCGCGCTGGTGGAGCCGCTGACCTCGCAGATGGCCGAGTACCTGGGCGTGCAGAATGGCTTGATGGTCAAGCAGGTGGCCGGGAAGAGCGAGGCCGCCGCTGCCGGGATGAGGGCCTTTGACGTGATTCTGCGGGTAGGCGCCGACTCGATTGCCACGCTGGCGGATTGGGACCGAGCGCTGCGCGCCAACCAAGGCAAACCGGTGCAGGTGACGGTGCTGCGCGACAGGAAGCAGCAGACGCTGCTGCTGCAAGTGGACTCGAAGCGGCATAGCGAATTGGAGATGGAGGATCTCTTCCCGGCTGGCGATGGAGCGGAACTAGCTTGGATGGGGCCGGAGTTCAATCAGGGCTTTGTTTTTGATGAGAGTGACGCACTGGAATTGCGGGATCAGGCCGAGGCGCTGCGGAGCCAGTTGAAGGGAGTGGAGCAGTTCAGGCTCAGTCCCGAGCAGGCCCAGCAGATACGCAAGCAGGCAGAGGAACTGAGCAAGAATTTCAAGGCAGAGGATTTCAAGCTGGATGCGAAAGAGATGGACGAGCTGAAGCAGCAATTGGAAGAGTTCAGGAAGAACTTCAAGGCCGAGGACTTTAAAATCGATCCGAAGATGATGGACCAACTGAAGCAGCAGATGGAGCAGTTGAAGCGGCAAATGGAAGAGATGAAAGCGCCGGGGGTTGGGGGAAAAGTCTGAAGGTCAATTGGTTTTGCAGTGCACAGGGCGCCGCCGGAAAGACCGGTTGGCGCCCTTGGCTTTTTAATTCGAGTCTTTTCAGTCGGCGTTCTTCAGCAGCCAATAGTGAAAGCCATCGACGATGGCCATGAGCGCGGCTTGATTCAGGTCGCTGCTGACGCCGGCCGTGGTCCAGGGATCGTGGCCGTCGGCGTTGAAGCTGACGGTGACGCGGACGTGGGCGGCGGTGTCGTGGGCGGAGACATCGAGGGCGGCGACGCTGAAGGTGCCGAGGCGCATTTTGGCAATCGCCGGGTACCATTTTTCCAACTCTTTGCGCATGGCCTTGGTGAGCGCATCGACGGGTCCGGAGCCCTCGGCGCGGGTTGTTGTGACGGACGAGTCGCCGACAGAGAGCAGCATCGACGCTTGCACGTAGCGGTTGCCGGTCTCGTCGGATTCGTCGAGCACCCGCCAGCTTTTGACGGCGAAGCGGTCCTGGAGCGTGTTGCGCACTCTCATGCAGGCCAACTTGAAGGAGACCTCGCTGACGGTGTAGCCGCCGCCTTCCATCATTGCCTGATTGGCGTCCATCAAGGCCTGTGCCTGGGTTGAATCCAGAGCGACGCCGAGCGTGGTGGAGAGCATGACGATGTTGGCGCGTCCCGACTGGCCGTTGACGCCGATGACTGGGCTGGCGCCGACGCGGGCCGGATCGCACCAGAGATAGGCGCCGGGATTCTTGCGCTCGCTGCTGCCGTGCATACCGGCCCATGTGCCAAAGGCTCCGGGGCCGACGATGGGTGTGCCGTGCGGCGGCTCAAGGCCAAAGGCCGCATAAGCCGAGTGCGCAAGGCCGGTGAGCCCGGCAAGCGAGGCGGGCGGGACGAACTCGGCCTCGCCGCGCAGTTGCATGGAGCCGGCGACAGTGGTCAAGTTCACGTTACCGCAGCGCTCGCCGGTGCCGAGCAGTGTGCCTTGAATCTGCACCGCTCCGGCAAGGATGGCGGCGCGGGCATTGGCGACTCCCAGGCCGCGATCGGTGTGGCCGTGGAAGCCGAAGCTGGCGGTGGGGTGCTCACGCTTGAGGCCCGCGATCACGCTGGCGACTTCCTCGGGATCTGCGCCACCTGTAGTGTCGCAAACGACGATGCGACTGACCTTCTGGCTGGCGCATTGGGCAGTCAACTGGTGGAAGTAGTCGAGACTTTGGCTGCTGAAACTCGCGTCGCAGGGATTGCCGTTTTCGCGACGGCCGCGGCAGGCATCCATGGCGTGCTCGAGGTCAACGATGACTTCAAGGCCGGCATCTTCCAGCGCGGAAATGGTCTCGTAAGCCATCAGCAGATTCTCTTCCGGCGTGGTTTCAAGAGAGCGCTGAATGTCAAGCAGGCGGGATTTGACGACGATGACGGCGACGGGAACGCGGGCTTTGCGGGCGATCATGAATTGCACGTCGGGCCAATCCTGGACGCGTGTGCCGCGGCCGCGGGTTCTGCCAAAGAGCGCCAGCTTCAGTGCGCCGGTGTCGGCCGTGTGCAGGGCGCCGGTCAGATCGGTGACAAATTTGTTGGCTCCGGCAAAGCCGATCTCAGCGTAATGGACGCCAAAAGAAGCCATGTGCTGGAGCAGGCCGACGGCATTGGGCACACTGATGTCGATGTTGGGCTGTTGCATTCCGTCGCGGAGACTGGTGTCAAAGAGCTCGACTTTACCGGCTTGAGATTGCGTCATTTTTGCTTGCACCAAGAGGTCAATCTATCGTTCGCGGGCGGCAATGCGCAAGCCGGATTCAGGTTGAGCGGTATGCATCCGGCAGCCACTCTCTTTACAAACAAGAATACTATGGCCGGGCGAGGGCTTGCGCTCAAGTACCTGCTGAAAGAGACTTTGGGAACTTCGAAGCAGGCTAGCCTGCCGAAGATTGAGATTCGTGGTACCCCACACTTACCACCCCATCGACGAAGACCTGTCTATGGGAAACCCGGTTCCGCAAAGGACGCGGAAGTTGGAACAGCCATATTTATAGGTGGATTAAAGGAGCGCCAGACGCATGACATCTCTTGTCAGTTTATGCGGCCACTCAGAATTCAGATCTTTCGAGGATGCGAGAGCACCAGACAGCTTTCTTTGCTCGATTCAAGAAATGCCTGAATGCGTTCGGCGGTGTTGCGCAGAACAAAATCGGCGCGCGTGGTGGTGCAGTTGCCGATACGCAGCCAGATGACTTTGGGAGCGCCGCCGAACAAGGAACTTCTCTGAGAAAGATCGGAATCTTTGGAGACAATGACGAAGCCGTTGTCCCTGGCATACTGTCAGATCTCGATATCCGAAGCTCCACGCAGTCCGCAATCGGTGACGTGAAGGGAGCCGGGGTAGACCTCGGAGAGGGCACTTGCCAGTCGCGGCGCCAGGTTCTCGTCGAAGAGGAGCTTCACAGCGGGACGATCTCGAATCTGCGCTCGGCGTCCGCGGCGAAGGCCAGACAGGCGCGGATGTCGTCTTGAGTAAGGTCGGGAAAGTCGGCTAGGATCTCCTCCGTGCTCATGCCGCCGGCCAAATAATCCAGCACATCGTAGACGGTAATGCGCAGGCCGCGAATACAGGCCTTGCCGCTCCGCTTGTCGGGTTCGATGGTGATGATCTGCGAATAATCCATGTGCTCTCCGCCGCCTCCCGGAATGGGGTTAGTATAGGCTCGGCAGGATTTGGAAGCAATGAAGCTTTATCCCGTCCCTCAGCCTTCAGCTGGGATCGGGGATTAGGGGTTAGGAATTAGAAAAACGCTGGTTGAGGTTCGTGCTATCCCACTCTTCCGCAAAGAACGCGGAAGGGTGGGGCACCCGCACCCGGCGGAAAAGGGTAAAGTTTGGACAATAGCGAAGATGTAGCGAACGATAATTGAACCGATAAGGTTATTTAAATGAATTAGATAGCTTATTAAAGCGAAGGAAAAGAGAATCTAAAAACAAGGAAATCGGCGTTTTATTTGGTTTATCTGATTGATAATAAGCATGTTAACTTTCTACGACTGCGCGAAAAGCGAATATAATAAGAATAATAACCGAAGGAATAGCGATTTTTATTTTTCTATCTGGTTGATAATAGGCATGTTAACTTTTTTGGTTGGATGGAGGGCGAAGGAATGAAGAATTTATCGCCATGTTTCTTCTGGTTTCTTGGGTTTCGGGTTGGATGGCGAGCATGGCCTGGGCGGCGCGGTAGGCGGCCAAGAGGCTGCTGGCGGGGTTTCTCGAGATGGGGCCGAGGTGGGCCTTGTAAATATATGGCATGGTGGCCTCTCCTGAGTGGCGGAATTTTGACCGCTTATCTTCATTGTCCGCGTTGAGGGGATAATTATCTGCAATGCGACTGACAGAGATCAGGGGTCAGAGATCAGAGATCAGAAAACGCGGCGGGGCGGGGTCGATTCCCAGGTCTCAGAAGCAAGACCTGGGCCACCCGCCCGCCTGTTTGGCTTCTTCCGGTAATCAAAGTGAAGCGGGCTATTTTGGCGCGGGGGCCTGAGTTGGCTGGTCATCCGCCGGAAGTACTGTGATAGTGATTTTGTTGGATTTGACGACTGTTTGGCCGTTCTGCACCGTCCTGCCTGTCTCCGGAATTTGATCGTTGCCCCAGATGGGACGCGAAAGCTGAATCGTGTATTTGCCGGGACGGCTGAAATCGAAAATCCTGCTGATCTCGCCGCCAGTGGAATAATTATTCTCCGGCTTGAGAGTGCAGGGGATGGCTTCAGGGAATGTTTTTCCCGCTGCAATTTTCGGTGCGGGGTCGCCGTTATCGTCAAGAATTTCGTATTGAAAGTTCCGGTCTATGCCATTATTTCCGGTCATGGCTGTGCAGTCGATCTCATGGTCGGAGGTGTTTCTCATTTCGATGTCGACGTACACGGGATCACCCACTTTTACATGGGAATGCCCCGCGTTGATTTTGATGGAGAACGGTTGCTTTGTTGTTTCCGAGGACGGCTCGTCGGCGGGTGGTATGTTCTCTTCGGCGGGTTCGATCTCCGCTATCGGCTTGCTCTCCGCTGGAAGTTCCGTGACGGTCACTTTCACAATGTTGGAGATGAAATGACCGATGCCGGGGAATGTCCTATCCACTTGAACCGAATAATCGCCGGGTAGAGTCATGTCATACAGTTCGGTTACCAGACGGTCTTCACTCGATGATTCGCCGGGGTTCAGTGTCACGACGATGTTTCTGCCACTGATTTCCATGTCGATCTTATCCCCGCAATTCAGTGCCTTCGCCATCTCTGTCTCTGAAACTGGGATCCCGGCGCTGGTGAGAACTTTGAATGAGTAGTTGCAAGAATTAGTATTATGATAGGTGATCTCGTGATCGGATTCATTGGTGATAGTGATCCGAACCAATATCTTGCCTCCGGCCTTTGTCCCAGGAGCGAGTTCAGTCAGTTTGAGGGAAAGGGAATCAGTGCCAGCTGCATTAGCACAGGATGCAAATAGCAAACCGAAAATGGCAATTTTGATCATTCGCATAGTATCCTCACTTTCAAAGAGCTAGTGGCACAACAAGTTTCCTTTATAGGGCAAATAGTCTGTCCAAGTGGGATAGGAGCTACTCGCGGTCCACGAAGGTGTAGTTGTACTACTTGAAGTCAACGACCAGCTATTAGAGCTGTATGTCGCAGTACCGGACCATCCCCAAGTAACAGAACCAAGAGGAACTGGGATCGAGGTACAACTCTTACCCGGTGTACAGCCAACCGGTAATACTGCATCCCACAAAAGATACATCTGAGCGGAGAAGGATCTAGCTTCTTGTTCGTAGGTCGTTGAGTTAAGTGGAACTGTGGGGCTGTCTTGAGTGGAATTTCCTGTTGCATATGGGTATCCGGTATCCAGCCCAGTCCCGCCGGACGTCGGGGGCACGGTCACGTTGACGCACGTTTGAGTAATCCCGGCGGTGCTGGTTCGAGGAAGTGTATCGTTTGTTATCAGTTGAATCCATTCAAATTGACCGCTATCTCCGGTGGTGTTGCTAAGTGTTGGATTGAACTGGATCCCGACTGGCCCGTAACCCAGTACAGGCCCCCCGAAAATGCCGACATATCCTGTAGGATTGCTCATGCTTGAGACTGTCGGTCCGGTTAAACTGAAGTTCGAAGTCGCGATAGGGTTGCAAGCGTTGCCACTATGACCACCTCCGGTTGGTGGAGCGGGCGGTCCGGTACAAAGTTGGTAAGTCTCCGCAA
>CAZDYU010000022.1:0-43593 GCA_964509755.1 uncultured Occallatibacter sp.
AGACCTTCGTCATCACCGACGCCGCCATGAACGACCTCATCCGCCCCGCGCTCTATCAGGCCTTTCATGAGATCGTCCCCGTCGCGCCCCGGGAAGGCAAGCCCCGCATCGTCGATGTCGTCGGCCCTATCTGCGAGTCGGGCGACTTCTTTGCCCACGACCGCAGTCTTCCGCCCGTCGAGCCCGGCGACCTGATCGCGATCCTCGATGCGGGCGCATACGGCATGGCGCAAAGCTCGAATTACAACACCCGCCTGCGTCCCGCCGAAGTGCTGGTAGAAGGCGCGAAGGCCCGCCTCATCCGCCGCCGCGAGACCATGGCCGACCTGCTGGCGCCGGAGATATTCTGAATCCTTCGCTGATCTCAGGCATGGGTGGATCAGCAGTAAACCTAATGAACGAAATCGTGCGGTCAAAGACTTAATCGACGAAATCAACCTGCGGCGCAATGGCGATGATGCCGCGCTCATGGCCCAGTTCCAGCAGTTTGCGGATGGCGGCGCGGCCGTCTTCACCGTAATCCAGAGTGCGCTCATTGACGTACATGCTGACGAATCGGCTGGCCAGGCGCGTGTCCAGGTCGCGGGCAAATTGCATGGCGTATTCCAGAGCCTCTTCGCGGTTGTCCAGGGCGTGCTGGATGCTGTCTCGCAGGGCTTTGGAGATGATCTTGTGCGAGGCCGCGCCAAGTGAGCGGCGGATGGCGTTGCCGCCCAGAGGCAGCATCAAGCCGGTGGTTTCGCGCCACCAGACGCCCAGGTCGATCACCTTGGACAGGCCGCTCAAGCTGTACGTGAGCTGGCCTTCGTGGATGATGAGCCCAGCCTCGAATTCGCCGGCCTGTATGGCGGGGATGATCTTGTCGAAGGGAACGACCTCGGTCCGCAACTCTGGATTGAAGATTTTCAGGGCCAGATAGGCGGTAGTGAGGGTTCCGGGAACGGCGATGCGGATTCGGCTGAGATCCTCGATTGCAATCTGCTTGCTGGCGACGATCATGGGCCCGTAGCCCTCGCCCACGCTGCCGCCGCAACCCATCAGGGTGTAGTTATCCTGCAGGGACGGGTAGGCGTGGAAGCTGATCGCGGTGACGTCGAAGAAGGCCTCGTCGAGAGCTCTCCGGTTGAGAGTTTCGATGTCGCAGAGGGTATGGGAGAAGCGATAGCCGGGGACGCGAATCTTGCCTGTTGCCAGGCCGTAGAACATGAAGGCGTCGTCTGAGTCGGGACTATGCGCGATGGAGATGTCGATGATCTCGGGGGCGCCGGGGGCGGGGGAATTCAATTCACTCACGGGGATGGCAGATCCTTTCCAAGGCAAAGGTGCAATGGGGTTTCAGGTTAACGGGCGCGACGGCTCAGGCGTTGGAGGCCGACGGCGAGCGCGGCTGCTGCGCCGACTTTGAGCGCGTCCGCGGCCAGAAAGGGCATTACGCCAATGGCAAAGACGGTCTGTGCCGAAGCGTGGGTAAAGACTGCCAGCCAGACTGCTCCGCAAGCCAGAATGAGCAGATTGCCGGCCGCTGCGCAGGGCAGGGCAGCCCAAGGCCTGCGGCTACTGCCGCGCCAGAGAACCGAGATCAGCGCGGCGGCAAAGGGATAGGCGACCAGGTAGCCGGCAGTTGGTCCAAGCAGATGCGCAAGGCCAGCTGCGCCCATGGGCCCGGGAGCAAAGACAGGCAGCCCAGCCGCGCCTTCAGCCAGGTAAGCAACCAGGGCGGAGGCGGCCATCCGCGGGCTGAGCACCAAGCCCAGGACGAGGACGGCAAATGGCCCAAGGGTGAGCGGCACCGGTGTGAAATAAAGTGGCAGCGCGACATGGGAGCAGACCGCGACAAAGGCGCTGGCGGCGATGACGATAACGGCACGGCGGAGCCAAGGCGTGGCGGCTGCGGGCGCGAGTGAAGCGGAGATCGATTGGCTCACGGAAGGTTCCTCGGGGCCGGTTGAAGGCCTTACAGTTCAGTTTCCTGCTCAATTTCTTCAGCAGTGCCATCTTCAGCAGCGCCAGATGCGCGGCCCGACGGTGGCCTGGAACTCAAGCGCGCGCGCTGCACCCAGATGTGCAGCGCCATGCCGACGGCTGCAACCAGCAGCGCCGTGAGCGAGACGAGAAGGACGATCAGTAGCCAGCGCATGAGCAGCAAACCACGGTCAGAATACCAGACGGGCGTAGGGGGGCGGTTCTGGGCGGTCAGATCGGGCGGCGGAGAAGGCGCTCGCCGCCGGCTCAGGCGGCGTTTGAATCCAAATTAACTGCTACCGCATCCTTACTGGCTGAGGCGGTACAGCGATTGAATGGAAGCCTGGTATAGATTTCTGAGATAGGATTCAGGCGGCGCGGGCTTTCTCTACCGCGAGGCGCAGGCCCATTGCTTTGAGGATGGCCCAGAGGCTGCGCAACTCAGGGTTGCCCTGCTCGGATAAGGTGCGATAGAGTTGGTCCGGGTTTAGATTGGCCTTTTCCGCCACCATTTGCACCCCGCCAAAGGCTCTGGTCATCTGACGCAGAACGATCAGCAATTCTCCCTGTTCGCCGTCTTCGAGGATGCCGTTGAGCAACTCCAGCGCGTATGCAGGGTCTTCCTATAACAATTCTGCCATGGCTTCGTCGTGGCTTCTTCCCTTCATTGTTCGGCCCTCCCTTGCCAGTCAAGCCAGAATTCGCAGGCGCGGCTGATATCTTCATCCTGGCTTTGTTTGTCGCCTCCGGAGAGCAGCAAGACGATCTGAGCCCCGGAGATTGCGTAGTAGACTCTTTAACCAGGTTCCACGTCGATGCGCAGTTCCCAAACACCATCACGGCAGAATTTGTGATCGACAAAGTTGCCCAACTCCATCCGGTTGATTCCGCGGTCAACGGCAGCCTTTGCTTTTGTGTCGCGGAGTCGAAGCCGCCATTCCATGAAGACATCTTTCGCATTTCGCGTCAGGTAATGGCGGATTTCATACACGGATTTACGATCGTTTATAAACGAATCTCTGTGAAGACGAGATTGTACTTAGAGGCCGAGATCATCAAATAAATGGGACGGAAAACGAAGAAAAGACAGCCGGGAGTGGAAAGGAGGCGGTCTATCATGGTAGCTTGCAACTTTTGCGGGTAATTTTTCCCGGAGGGGGAAAACGGCCCTGCGCGAGCGGGATTAGAACCATCGGCGGATGCGGCCTGAGCACGCGAGGCAGAGTCCAATGGGTCCGACAGGTTAGAGTGGGAGTGGAATCGGGATTGAAAACTGGACTGGAAGCGGAATTGGAAACGGGATGGCAATGAGCAAATCACTGGTAATCGTCGAGTCGCCGGCAAAGGCCAAGACGATCGAGAAGTATCTGGGCAAGGGCTTTGAGGTTCTGGCGTCGGTGGGTCACATCATGGACCTGCCCAAGAACGATATTGGCGTCGAGCTGGAGAATCGCACCTTCGAGCCGACGCTGATGGTCTCTCCGGGCAAGGAGAAGGTTGTGGCGCAACTGAAGCGCGCCGCGGCCAAGGCAGACGAAATCTTTCTGGCGCCTGACCCTGACCGCGAGGGCGAGGCGATTGCGTATCACTTGGCGCTGCAACTGGGAACCTCGGCCAAGGAGCGGAAAAAGATCCGCCGCGTCACCTTCAACGAGATCACCAAGAAGGCCGTGCAGGAGGCCTTCAAGCATGCGCGAGACCTCGACCAGAATCTTGTGGACTCGCAGCAGACGCGGCGGATTCTGGATCGGCTTGTGGGCTACCAGATCTCACCACTGCTCTGGGATAAGGTGCGGCGGGGCTTGTCGGCCGGCCGCGTGCAGACGGTCGCGGTGCGCCTGATTGTGGAGCGAGAGCGGGAGATTGGCGCCTTCAAGCCGGTGGAATACTGGACTCTGAATGCTATATTGCATCCGGTTGGGCAGAAGGAAAATTCCTTCAAAGCTCGTTTTATTGGCATAGACGGAGAGCCGGCGCGAGTTCCCAATGGAAAAGACGCAGATGGCAAGGATCAGTTTCTCTCCAGTGCGCTACCCGATGAGAAGTCAATTAACCAGGTTGTGGCCGCGCTATCGGATGCGACTTGGTCTTTGGCTTCGGTTCGGTTCAGCGAATACCAAAGAAAGCCATCTCCGCCATTTATTACCAGCCAGTTGCAGCGCGATGCCTCCAGCAAGCTGGGCTTCAACGTGCGGCGGACGATGGGCGTGGCACAGCGGCTCTATGAAGGCGTGGATGTGGGCTCGGAGGGTACGACCGGCCTGATTACTTACATGAGAACCGACTCACCGCGCGTTGCTCCGGAGGCGATTGAAGGTGCACGGGAGTGGATCGGCAAGCAATTGGGCGCGCAGTATCTGCCCGCAACTCCAAATCTCTACAAGGGCAAGAAGGCCGCGCAGGATGCGCATGAAGCGATCCGCCCCACCGATGTTTCACGCACGCCGGAGTCGATTGCGCACTTTTTAACTGAGGAACAACTCAAGCTTTATCGTCTTATCTGGCAGCGGTTCGTGGCTTCGCAAATGATGCCGGCTGTCTATGACGTAACAACGGCTAAGATTGCGGCTCTTTCGAAGACTACAAGCAGGACATACGACTTCCGGCTTTCTGGGAGAGTGTTGCGTTTTGACGGTTTTTTGAAGGTCTATGAAATTACCGAGGAGAAAAAAGACGAAGACGATGAATCGTTGACTCAAAAGTTGCCAAATCTGGATGGGGTAAAAAATCTTGATCTTGAGAAACTGCTTAGTGAGCAGCTTTTCACTGAGCCGCCTCCGCGCTACAACGAAGCTTCGCTGGTCAAAGTCCTGGAAGAGCGGGGAATTGGGCGGCCTTCGACTTATGCGTCGATTATCAATACCATTCAGGACCGCGAATATGTCAGCAAAATCAGCGGAAGATTCTATCCGACCGAGATAGGAATGGTCGTCTGCGACTTACTTGTAAAGAATTTTCCGTATATCTTCGACGTGCAATATACAGCGCACCTTGAAGAGGAGCTTGACGAGATAGAAGAGGGCAATGAGAAGTGGACCGACCTGCTGAACGGCTTCTACACATACTTTGTGGAGGAGCTGAAAGACGCGGGCATGAACATGGAAGACATCAAGCGCATGGAGCACAAGACGGACGAGAAGTGCGACTTGTGCGGCTCTCCTTTGCTTCTCAAATGGGGTAAGTTCGGCAGCTTCTATGCCTGCTCGGCTTATAACAAGAAGGATAAGTCAAGCTGCACCTTTACCAAGGAAAATACCGCCGGCAAGCCGGATATGAATACTCCGGAGGCGCAGGAGGTGGGCGAGCAGGAGGAGTATTGCGACAACTGCGGACGAGTGATGGTGCTGCGTCGCGGCCCCTTTGGAATGTTCATGTCCTGCCCCGGATTTAATGAAGATCCGCCCTGCAAAACCTTCCGTAAGCTGAGCAGCAAGCAGCAGCAGAAGGTCTCCGCTCCGCAGCCCACCGGCGAAGCGTGCCCGCAGTGCGGAAAACCTCTTGTCCTGCGCCAGGGCAGTTACGGGGAGTTTGTCTCTTGCTCCGGCTACCCCAAATGCAAGTACGTGAAGCAGAACATCATTGAAGGTTTGAAGTGTCCCAAGTGCGGCGTGGGCGATTTGGCCGAGCGCAAGGCGCGGCGCGGGAATATCTTCTGGGGCTGCACCAATTATCCCAAATGCGACTTTACCTCCAATCTCAAGCCGGTAGCGGAAAAATGCCCGGAGTGCGGAAGTTCTTACTTAGTTGAAAAGACGCTGCGCTCGGGGATTTTTCTGGAGTGTCCGAATAAGAAGAAGTCCGCCGAGGAAGAGGCTGCGCCGAAGAAGCGCGCGGTAAAAGGCGCTGCCAAAGGCGCTGCGAAGCCCACGCCAGCCGAGGGCGGCGGGTCGTGCACTTACTCCAAGCGCATCGGCGACGCGCCGCCACTGCCTACAGCCGAGACCCATGGCCCGGTCGTCGAGAAGCCCGAGTCGAAGACCGCCGCGAAGAAGGCCGGCAAGAAGGCCTTGCAGCCGGCGTAGGGGAATTCGTGAAAGAGATAGTCATTCTCGGCGGTCCCAATGGCGCTGGCAAGACCACGGCGGCGCGTGTGCTGCTGCCGGATTTTTTCCGTTTACATGAGTTCTTGAATGCCGACGATATCGCCCGTAATCTTGCGCCGTGGGATGTAGAGTCTGTGGCCTTCGCGGCTGGCCGCCTTTTGATTGAGCGGATGCGTGCATTGGTTCGAGATGGCGAGAGCTTTGCGCTTGAATCGACTCTGTCCGGCAAGTCGTATCTTCATTTATTGGAGCAATGCAAGCGGTCTGGCTGGCGCATGACGCTTCTCTATTTTTGGCTTTCCAAACCGGAAGATGCAATCGCCCGCGTCGCGCACAGAGTGAGCCAGGGAGGCCACAATATCCCGGACGATGTAGTGATGCGCAGGTATTCCGCCGGTCTGTGGAACATGCGCAATCTTTATCTTCCTCTGGCGGATGAAGCGGAAATCTACGATAATACAAACATGAAGAGAATACTGATCGCTGAGAAGCGCGAGGGGTTGGCTCTTTTCGTGCATGACACCGAGCGCTGGGACAAGATCGAGGAGGGGAGCAGATGAGCAACAAATCTATTGGCGAGATGACCTCCCGCGAAATCCATGACGCCATCGATAGCGGCATGGCCGAAGTCTCCCGCCGCCTGGCCTCCGGCGAGCTGGACGGTTCCGGCCGCTACTACACCGACGCGGAACTGGCGGCGGGCGCGGCTACGGGCGGAAAACGCATCCCCGCAAAGCCGGCCAAGGCCAACGCGGCATAAAGCGCCGATCTGCCTCCAGACAGTTCTTCGCTGAATCCGGTAAGATGAGGCAGCGGAGATGAAATCCATATGGAACGAATGCTAGCTACACCGGCCGATGCCGAGATTATTCTCAAGCTTTATCAATTGCGCACTGAAACCGTAATGCGTCAGGCGCGTGCCTGGGTCACCGGCGAGTTTTGGCCGGCGACCGCCGAGCAGTTCTTTGCCGTCTCTGAGAATCTGGCCGACCCGCACTGCGCTTGGCTACGCCAGGTGCTCACCTACTGGGAGATGGCTGCCGCGATGGTGCTGCACGGAGCCGTCAGCGCCGAACTTTTTGTCGATTGCAACGGCGAGGGATTTTTCCTGCTCGCCAAGTTCGCGCCGTTTGTGGAGGCGGTCCGCGAGAAGAACCCTGCCTTTCTGCTCAAGACCAGCGAGCTGGTCAACCGCATTTCCGTGGCCTCGCAGCGCTATGAGGCGATTGTGAAAAACGTGGAGACGGTGCGGAAGATTGTTGCGGCGCGGTAAAAAAATGTACGGCGTAAAACAAATTGCCCTTGCCGGAACCCGCTTGGCGGGAGCATGATATTGTTGTTCGAGAGTCTTCAATTCCCCTGGAGGTTTCTATGAAACGTGTTTTTGCTCTGTTGCTGGCTGGATTCACCCTGAGCGCGATTGCCGCTGGCGCGACTACCATCAACGGCTATATCTCCGATGCGATGTGCGGCGCCAAACATGCCGGCTCAGGCGCGGCGTGCGTGAAGAAGTGTATCAAGATGGGCTCGGCTCCGGTCTTTGTGGACGAGGCCAAGAAGGCGGTCTGGACCATTGACAACCCCGACGCGGTGAAGGATTTCTACGGCGTCCATGTGACCGTCTCGGCCACCACCGACGAGGCCAAGAAGAGCGTCCACATCGACTCGATCGCCGAAACAAAGTAACCGTTTTTGGGCTACGTCTCGCAATCGGACTCGCCTGGTCTGCGATTCTCTGCTAATGTCGTATCCGTTACTCCTTTCAGGCCCCCCCCGGTCGCTGGAGTGCAAAAGCGGATGTGAGCGGGTAGCCATGGCACGAGCAATCTGGAACGGCAAGGTGATTGCCGAAAGCGAGAAAACCGAGACGGTGGATGGAAACGTCTACTTTCCTGAATCCAGCCTCAAGCGCGAGTATTTTCGCCCCAGCAGCACCACCTCCCTTGACCCAATGAAGGGTCAAGCGCGCTATATGAACCTGCTGATCGACGGGCAGGACAATCCGGATGCGGCCTGGTACTATCCGGATCCCAAGCCGGCGGCGCGCAAGATCAAGGGTTTAGTTGGCTTCTGGCGCGGTGTGGATGTGGAGAAATAGGCCGGTTAAATCCGGATGCGGTCGTTTGCTTGCGATACGCGGCGGTGCGCCGGTGCCGATGTGATACATTTTCCCCATGGGTATCAAGGGCTTGGCGACGTGTGCGCTGCTGTTGACGACTTTGCAGGCGCCAGTGGCAATCTATGCCCAGCAGGCGGATTCAGCCGTGGCGAATCAGCCGATTCTGATGGCCTCGAACGACCCGTCGAGCAGCCTTCCCAGCACCACAATCGGCAGCCAAAGTAATTTTCAGACCCCGCACATCACCGTCGCCAACCCGCCTCCCACACAAGTGCCTTGGACGCTCCACGAGCGAATCACCTGGGGCGCCAACCTCGTGCTGGTCTTCCTGGGCTACGCCGGCATCATGATGGCGATCCAACTGTTGCGCAAGATCGACCGGCAGACGGGTTACGCGGAGGCCTCGGCTGAGACCGCCGCTGCCAGCGCACAGGCCGCGCTGCTGAATGCGCAAGCTGTGATTCACGCTGAAAGGCCGTGGCTGCTGATTACGGTCGAAGCTTCCAAAAGCATCGAGAACAGTTTTACCGTAGTCGCCACCAATCGCGGGCGCACCCCCGCCAAGATCGTGGCCACGGCCGAGCGGACCCGCATCACAATTGATGAAAAGCATCTTCCCCCAATGCCCGAATACAAGAATGAGCGGCCGGGCGCGCCCGTGGTTCCCATCATCCTGGTTCCCGGCGAGTCGGCGGTGATAAAGCCCTTCTGCCGTGACGATGTAAAGGGGCTTTGCGATTCGGAGGAGAGATTCAAGCGGATTGAAACCTGGGATGAAAAGGTTTTTCTTTATGGCAAGGTTATCTACAAGGATTTAATTGCTCCGGTCGACGATCAGGGGCATGAAACCAACTGGTGCTGCTGGTACATTCACGGGCGGCAGAACAGCGGATTGGTGATTGCCGGACCGCCGGAGTATAACTCGCACACGTAAAGCTCTTATATCTTCTGCCGCATGGTTTTGATAAAAATTCAGGTCAAGGTTTTCAAGGCGTCGATCGCGCAAAAATCACCGTGTTGGCGTCGCTGTATACGAGCTTCCAGCCGTGCATAAGCGGCAGAACATGAGCCATCGGGGCCTGGCGGGCAAGCAGACAGAAGCCCACGTTGTACTTTTGCAAGAGAACATTCGGGTCGCTTGCCACCATCGCCCAGCTTCCAAATTCACCCAGCAGGCCCGACCACTCGTAGATGTCCGTTCGGCCGTCGATGAAGACTGGATGCTCGGGCAGCGCCCAGATCAGATAGCCACCGAAATCGTACTCGTTCAGCATGACGCCGGGGAGCGGGTGGGCGCGAAGAAATTCGACGGCCTTTACAGGGCTCTGAACTTCGACTTGCGCTTGAAGATCCTGTGTGCTGGGAAAGGCCAGCCACGCCGCCAGCAGTGAGAGGCCAATCATGATCGCATTGGGCGCGATGCGATCCTTTTCAGCGTTGTAGCCTTCCCAACTTGTAGCAAGCAAGCGGGCAAGAATGGGCGCGGCCAGAATTCCGAAGACGATCAACATGCGCAGATGGCTGACGGCGAGCCACGTGCCAAGGCCCAGCAGCAGCAGCTCGTCAAAGAAAAGTTGAGAACCGCGAAGAGCCACGAGAAGAAAGGCGCCCAGCAGCAAGGCCATCAGCGCCATGCCGGCCGGATCGTTCATCTTGAGCGGCGACCACTCCTGCACGCTGCCCAGCAGCACATGCATGTTCAGCAGCGTGTCAAATGGATAGAGGATCTGGCGCAGGCCGATGGGATTGATGAAGAGTGCGGCTACGGAGAGAAGATTCGCCAGGATAAATCTCTTGCGGCTTTCCAAATTCCAGCGCCGCGAAATAAGGGAACCGATCTCGAAGCTGAAGAAAGAGGTGAACAGAAAGACCGCGGCGACAACGATCCCAAGAATGAAGGAGCCGTGGAGGTTGATCCAAAGCGCGAAGAGCGGTGGCAGCCAGAAAAACCAGCGGGAATTGCGTGTGCGGCCAAGTTGAATCAGCCCTAGCTCGGCGATCAACAGCGTGTAGGCCATCAATTGCGGGCGAATGGAGTAAGCCGGGGCGGCAAAAAACCAGAGAGCCATTGCGCCAACGAATGCCACTTTAGCGTTGCCCGAGTAAAGCGCGCAGAGCGCATAGCCGGCAACCAGCAGCAATGCGATGAAGAAGCAGAGCCAGAGCATGAGGCCGGTGTAACCTGCAAAGTTATAAGCGCCGTAAATGGCAACTTCGGCGAGCCACTCCTGCGGAACCAGCGGCTGATGCGCAGCGGTGGAGGAGAAGATGTCGGCCAATGGAATGTGGTGCGCTCTACAGATAACCTGACCCATCTTCAAGTGCCACCAGAGATCGGAGTCATCAAAACGCGAGCGGGCGGTAAGCACGGCCAGAAAGACCAGGATGCCAGCTAGCATCGTGGGGAAAGAGAATCCCTTTTTGAGGAATCGAATCAGCGTCGAGTTGCCGCGATTGCCGGCAAGAGAAGAGGCCGTGGTCAAGCCGTCTCCGCCTCCCGCAGGTTCTGTTCCAGAAGTTCGGGCTCAGCCAAGCGGATCAGGCGATGCAGATAAGCGCGAGAGATGCAGAGGCTGCGGGCGGCCAGCGTCTTGTTGCCGTTGTTCTCACGGACAGCGGTAACGGCGAGCTTGACCTTGTAGTCACGGAGCTGGCGTTCAAAGGAGCCGGCGGGATGATAATCGCCAATATCGACGACGTCGCCGATGTCGCCCAGATCGGCCATATCCCCGATGTCGCTGATGTCGCCAATATCGGGCTCCGTCTCTTCAATGCTGACGCTCAAATCTTCAGCGCGCACCATCTTGCCGGGCGCAAGAATGATCGCCCGCTGCATGACGTTTTCCAGTTCGCGCACATTGCCGGGCCAGCGATGCGCCTGAAGAACGGCGATTGCATCGGGCTCGATGTCGTCCATCGGCTTCTGGAAGAGTTGGCCATAATGTTTGAGAAAGTGGCGGGCAATGCGGGGAATGTCTCCGGGATGCTCCTGAAGAGCCGGGGATTCAATCCGCATGACGTTGATGCGGTAAAAGAGATCCTGACGGAATTTTCCTTCCGCGACGGCCTTGTTCAAATCCTGATGCGTGGCAAAAACCAGGCGCGCGCGCAACGGAGTAAGTTTGGTGCTGCCCAAGCGGCTGAATTCCATCTGCTGAAGCACACGCAACAGCTTGACCTGGGTAAAAAGGCTGAGGTCGCCAATCTCATCAAGGAAGAGCGTACCGTCGGCGGCCTGCTCGAAGTAGCCTTCGCGCGATCCAACCGTGCCGGTATAAGCGCCCTTTTCATGGCCAAAAAGCTCGGCCTCAATCAAAGTTTCAGGAATGGCGCCGCAGGAGACGGCAACAAAGGGACGATTGGCGCGCGAGCCGAGATTGTGGATGGCCCGCGCGATCAGTTCCTTGCCGGTTCCGCTCTCGCCAGTCACCAGCACCGATGCGTTCAGATTGGTGACGCGATGAATCAGTTGATAGACCCGCTGCATCTGCGGACTGGAGCCGATGAGCCGGTCGCAATTGGAGGGCACATCCAACTGCTGCTGGGCCGTTTCCAACTGCTGGCGCAGCGAGGAGTTCTCATAGGCCCTGCTGAGCATGGTCTTGAGATCGCGAATGGAGGGAGGACGGCGGCAGTAGCCGAAGGCGCCGGTGCGGACCAGTTCAAAGGCGGTCGAGCGCAGGCCATCGTCGGCCATGATGATGGCCGGAACCTGCGTGGCGATAAGGCGCTGGGTACAGCCGATGCGATCCTGCATCGAATCGTGATTCGAATGCAGATCGAGAATCATGACATCGCAATCGCCCGCGGCTCGAAGCAGATTCATGCCGTCCTCATCTGCCTGCAAGAGCACCGCGAACTCTTTCCCGAGAGCTGAGGAGAGCAGCGTGTGGAGCGTCCGGTCTTCCGAGTAAAGTCCAATCTTGATCATCTTTCGACGCGTTCTCCAACAAAAACACTACCCAGCCGCATCCCTGATGCGCGAGGCAGTTGCTGTCTGCTTCCTGACTCTGAATCGAGAAAACCAAAAACTCTGAAGACGGCTCTTTCAACCCTCACCAAGAGAATAATCGGCAATCGTCGACTCTGACCAGAGATATTAATGCTGGGTAACGTTCTTGTCGAGATGACTGTGGTAACCTCGTTTCGATTGCGAACCGTCTTTAGGAAGAGAAAGAGATGGTGAGAGGAGATGTGAGACAGTAAGCTTTGAAAGGCCAGTTCGGGAGTGGATAAATCAATGTAAAATGTTGTAAATAAATAATATATATGCTCATTAATCGAAGATTACGTGAAGCCTGACTCGTGATTCGCTTGCATTATGTATATTACTGAAGAATAGTAGTACCCAAAAACAAGAGTTAAACGGTAATCGTCTTGCTAGGTACCATGTGTCCTGAAGGCTGCTGAAACCGAACCAAGTTTGATATATCTCCCCTTCAGCAGAGCAGTATTGGCGCGGGTGCGGCGGGTGCCGGCGCAAGAGCGGCGCCGTGTGCGCCGGTGTATACGTGCCGCTTCACTCCGTGAAAGACCCCCGTAAACATTCGTGTACACCGGCCAATCTTGCGATGTATCTATTAGTATGAAAAATGGATGAATCTCCGGAAAGCGGGGTATCTGGCGAATATTTTGTTTGATTAGGCAATTGCAAGAATGGCAAAGCAATTGCTACAGTGTAGTTCTCCCGTATAGCCGGGAGGGAAGGGAGCGGTGAAATGCAGCATTGGCTAGCCTGGTGGCCGACTTTGATTGTGCTGATCGTGGCCACATTCATGGATCTGCGCAGCCGCCGCATTCCCAATTGGCTCGTCTTTCCCTTCCTTCTCATTGGACTTGTGGTTTCTCCGTGGCGGCATGATTGGGACGGATTGGGTCGCGGAGGCTGGCAGGCAAGCGGGTTGAACTTCAGTTGGCACGGCGTGGGACAGAGTTTTGCAGGAGTCGCCGTTGGCTTTCTGATTTTCGGCTTGCTGTTTTTAATGGGAGGCATGGGCGCGGGAGATGTGAAACTTTGCGCCGCGATCGGAGCCTGGGTTGGTCCGATGCAGATGCTGTTGGCGCTGGTTGTTACCGGCATTGCTGGTGGAATCATGGTTCTCTGCTGGGCTGTTTTTGCCGGTTTTTTCAAAGAACTGTTGACAGGGGCCAGCGATCTGGTCTTTGGTTGGAAGCAGCGCGGGATGCGCGGCGATCCAGAGGCTGTACTGTCGAACCCGCTGAAGCGGAAGATGCCTTACGCTCCGGCGATCGCTGTCGGGACACTGATGTCCTTCTTCGCACGGTGAGTAATTTGGAGTAGTATCATGTCAAACTGGCAGTCGACATTTCAATCGTCGGTCAACCCACAGGGAAAGTTGCACGCGTCAGGGGGCAGCAATCCAGTGAACTCAGAATCTTCACCGTATATCGATGATCAGTACCCGGACTCTCTCGGCGCCGACGTTCTGTCGATTGCCCTTATAGGTCCGGACGAGGATCGGCGCAAGGCGCTGGCAACCGCGTTGAATAGCTGCCAGAGCGGCGAGATCCGCGAGTTTTCTTCCTATCCGCCGAGCTTGGACGACGTGCCAAAGCTGCTCGAGCAGCACTACGACGTCATCATCATTGATCTGGATAGCCACCCGGAGTATGCGCTGGAGCTGGTTGAGAGCATCTGCGCCAACGGGGCTTCCACGGTGATGGTCTACTCGGTGAAGGCCGACTCAGAGTTGCTGGTGCGTTGCATGAGGGCGGGCGCGCGCGAATTTTTGACGCTGCCTTTTGCGCAGAATACGATGGCCGAGGCGCTGGTGCGCGCCGCCGCGCGGCGGCCGGCGACAAAGACGCCAAAGAAGGTGGGCGGACGGCTGCTGACCTTTCTGGGCGCCAAGGGCGGCGACGGCGTAACCACGCTGGCCTGCAACTTTGCCGTGTCGGTGGCGCAGGAGTCGGGTCAAAGCACGCTGCTCATTGATCTGGATCTGCCGCTGGGAGATGCGGCGTTGAATCTGGGCGTCGTGGCCGAGTATTCGGCAATCAATGCGCTGCAGAATGCCAGCCGGCTGGATTCGAGCTTTCTCTCCAAGCTGCTGGTCAAGCACAGCTCGGGCGTCTCGGTGCTGGCGGCGCCGGGCAAATTCCCGCAGTTTCCGGCCTCGAACGACGCGATCGACCGGCTGATTGCCGTCGCGCGGCAGGACTTCGAAAACGTAGTCATCGACATGGGTTCCCGGTTGGATCTGATGGGAACCAGCCTCTTCAAGGACGGTTCGACGGTTTATCTGGTGATTCAGGCCGGCATTGCCGGACTGCGCAACTCCAACCGCCTGATCTCGCAGTACTTCACTACGGGCGTTCCCAAGCTTGAGATTGTGCTTAACCGCTATGAGCCGCGTTCGCTGGGTGTTCCGGAGGATCAGATCACCAAGGCTCTGACCCGGCCGGCCAACTGGAAGATTCCCAACGATTATGTGGCCGTGCGCAGGATGCAGAGCACGGCGGTTCCGCTGGCGCTTGAGGATTCACCGATCTCGCGGCTGGTTCACCAGATGGCGCGCTCGGCCTGCGGCATGCCCGCGGCGCCGGAGAAAAAGGGCGGCTTCAGCCTCAAGAGCCTGAGCCGCAGCATTTCTTCCAAGATCTCCAATCCCGAGGAAGGGCAAGGCTTTACCCAGTTGGGGTTGGGTTCCGATCAAGAGACGCACGAAGCCGCGCCGCACGCGGCCCATCATGAGCCCCCAGCGTACGCCATTCAGCACGAAGCGCCGGCCAGGCCAGTTCCGGCTCCTCCGGTAAATGTTGCGCCAGCACCCGCCGAGCGGATCGAAGCTGTAGAGCCGAAGCGCGAGTCCAAACAGAGCGCCGGTGTTCCCAGCCGGCCTGCCGAACTGGAGACGCGCACCTATAAAGGCGCCACCTACGTCAAGGGACTGGATGGCGAATGGCACTTGCAGCAGATTCCCGCTGCCGTGGCGAAAGAACAGGCTCAGGTTGCCGCTCCCGTTGCTGCTCCGGCGCCTGTTGCTGTTTCCGCCCCTCCCGCTCCTCCCGTACCTGTGGTGCAGGAGACAACGGCGATTGCCTGGTCAACGCCGGCCTCAATCCCCTATGGCACGCCGCTCAGCACCAAGCAGTTGAGAGCGATGGCCTCAGCACAAGGGAAATTCGTTTACACACCGGCCGTGGGCGAAGTGCTTCCGGCTGGCATGCATACGCTCACCGTGGATTTTACGCCCAACGATCCAGTCGGCTTTACGCCGGCCCAGGCTACCGTGCAGATCATCGTGACCAAGGCGACGCCGGCGATCAGTTGGCCGCAGCCGTCCGCCATCTGCCACGGCACCGCGATTGGCGCGGCAGAATTGAATGCCACGGCATCGATTCGGGGCAAGTTTGTTTACACGCCTTCGGCTGGCGAGTTGCTTCCGGCCGGCGTGCATGAGCTCAAGGTGACCTTCACTCCGGCCGACACGGCGGGCTACTCGGTGACCGAGGCCGCGGTCTCTCTTACCGTCACCAAGGCTCCGACCGCGATCCAGTGGCCTGCGCCGGCATCGATCGTCTATGGCAGCCCGCTGGGCGCGGGGCAGTTGAACGCCACGGCATCGGTTCCCGGAAAATTTGTTTATACCCCTGCCGAGGGTAGCTTGCTGCCGGCTGGAAACCATACGCTTTCTGTCGCCTTTGCGCCTACCGACAGCACGGATTATTCACCGGCGCAGGCCACAGTGACGCTGACTGTAACCAAGGCCAGGCCAGCCATTAGTTGGCCGACACCGGCGCCGATCGTTTATGGAACGGCGCTGAACGCGGCGCAGTTGAACGCCGCTACCTCGGTTCCGGGCAAGTTGGTTTATATCCCGGGGCTGGGCGCGGTGCTGGCGGCCGGGACACATACACCTTCAGTGACGTTCACTCCATCCGACAGCGCAAACTACACGCTGGCCCAGGCAGCCGTCTCACTGACGGTGACCAAGGCCAACCCGGCGATCACCTGGCCGACGCCAGCTCCGATCGTCTACGGAACGGCGTTGAGCCCTGCGCAGTTGAATGCCACGGCCTCGGTTCCGGGCAGATTCGCCTTCACGCCCGCCGTGGGCGAGGTACTGGCGGCCGGAACGCACACTTTGTCTGCGACCTTCACGCCGAACGACATTACCGACTATGCAGCCGTGCAGGGCTCTGTTTCGCTCACTGTGTCCAAAGCTAAGCCGACCGCGATTGCCTGGCCTGCGCCGGCTCCCATTGCCCACGGAACCGTGCTGAGTGCTACCGAATTGAATGCGACGGCCACGATTCCAGGGCGCTTCGTCTACAGTCCAGCCGCGGGCGAGGTGCTCTCCACCGGGCAGCACACGCTTTCAGTGACCTTCATTCCCGCCGATCCGAATTTCCCGGAGGCGCAAGCCGCCGTGCCGCTGACTGTCACCAAGGCAACACCGACGATTACCTGGCCCGCGCCGGCCGGCATCTCCTATGGTTCCGCGCTTGGCGCAGCGCAGCTCAACGCCAAGGCCTCGGTTCCGGGAAGCTTTGCCTATTTGCCCGTGGCCGGTGAGGTTCTGGGCGCTGGAACGCACACTCTCTCGGTGACCTTTACCCCCAAGGACACCGCGGACGAGTCCATCGCCCGGGCTACCGTGCAATTGACGGTTGCCAAGGCGACACCGATCATTACCTGGCCTGCGCCGGCGCCAATTTCTTACGGCACCATGCTGGGTGCTGATCAACTCAATGCAACGACACTGGTTTCCGGCGCTTTTTTCTACACTCCCTCCGCCGGTACCGTTCTTGCGGCCGGAACGCAGACCCTTTCAGTTACCTTTGCGCCGACCGATACGGCGGACTACACCATGGCGCAGGCCACGGTGCAGTTGGTGGTGGAAGGGTTAGCCAATCTCGATTCGCTTATGCCCGCCTCAGCCGATGCGGATTCAAGCCGCGGCGGACGAGGCGGCGGCAGCGTTCCGATCCAGCAGAATCAACCTGAAACGCGCATTTACAAAGGCGCTACATATGTGAAGGGAGCCGATGGCCAATGGTACCTCCAGAAGAACTAGAGAAGGCTCAACCCGCAACGCTGCCCGCGGATTTTGGCGAATGGGATAGCGGCGATACTCATCCAGCGCCGCCACCATCCCCAGTCCCCTCCAGCGGATTCGACGGATACTCCGGCGGAGCAGCCAAACCGGCTGCCAAGCCAGTTGCGGCGCGAGTTGCGGTATTGCCCGCCGTAGGCAGAGCGCAGAGCACTTCCTCTCGCCCGTCGACGTCGACGTTTGTCGATGTCGAGCCGGTCTATCAGGCGCCCCAATCCAGAGGCGCAAAGACTTCCAGCTCAAGGCTCAAGCTCGAGAGCGAGGACGAAGGCGTCGAAAAGAAGAAGACGGGACTGTTTATTGGCATTGGCGTGGCCGCTGTTCTGCTGTTGGGCGGCGGCTTCGGTTATTTGAAGCTCCATTCCAAGCCAGTTGCGCCAAATTCGGCCGCTCAGTCACAGACGGCGATCTCAAATCTGCCCCAGCCGGCGCCATCGGCCATGACAATGACATCGAATGGCAGTACGCCGTCGTCGTCCAGCAGCACGCCGGCGGCAACGGCGGCAGAAACAACGGCAGCCGATAAAGCCCAGCACGCTTCGTCACAGAACATCAGCGCGCAATTGAGTGCGCAATCGAAGATTTCGACTGACCTGCGGACGCTGACGGGTAAGGAAGCGCCGCCGCCAGCCGATTTCGGCTCGGTGAACACCGAAGGACTCGGCACGGGAAGTAGCCCGTTCAGCGGTCAAACCGGACCCAAGGTCAAGGTCGAAGCGGCCAGGAAGGTGCCTGTCTCGGCGGGCGTCGCGGTCGGTTTGCTATTGCAGAGAACAACGCCGGTCTATCCGCCGATTGCCAAGAGCGCACACGTATCTGGTACGGTGGTGATTCAGGTGACGATCTCCAAGAACGGCTCGGTTGGGAACCTCCGCGCCATCAGCGGGCCCGCGATGCTGCGGCAATCGGCTCTGGATGCGGTAAAGAACTGGCGCTTCAGGCCATATATGTTGGATGGTCAACCCGTGGAAGTGGACACAACGGTCAATGTGACTTACGCCGCGGCTCAATAACTTGGCTTCCTTCTCCTTTCCTCGGATCAGACAAGGAGAAGGAAGGCTGCGCGGGGAAGGTTCGCTCGCAACGGAAGGGAAAACGTGGAACTGCTGAATCTGGAAAAGTACAAGGCAGAGATACACCGGACGCTGATTTCGAAGCTGGACCTGGAGAAACTTTCTCGCGCCAACTCCAGCCAGGCGCGCCAAGCGGTGGCCGGCATTGTCAAGGAGATTATTGCCGACCAGCGCGTGCCGCTGAACTTTGACGAGCAGGAGAAGATTCAGGCGGATCTGCTGGATGAGGTCTTTGGCCTGGGCCCGCTGGAACCGCTGCTGAGGGATTCCAAAATCTCCGACATCCTGGTGAACGACAAGGACCACGTCTTCATTGAAAAAGGCGGGCTGCTGCAGCGCGTGGATACAACTTTTCGCGACGACCGGCATCTGCTGCAGATCATCGATCGCATCGTCTCCAGAGTGGGACGGCGCGTGGATGAGTCCTCGCCGATGGTCGATGCCCGTTTGCCCGACGGTTCGCGCGTCAATGCCATCATTCCTCCGCTGGCGCTCGACGGCCCCTCGCTGTCGATTCGCCGCTTCGGGACGGGGCCGCTGGCCGCCAATCAACTGGTTCAATTGAAGAGCGTCTCGGCGGAGATGATGGAGGTGCTCTCCTCGGCGGTGAAGGCCAGGATCAGCATTCTCATTGCCGGCGGCACTGGTGCCGGCAAGACCACCTTTTTGAATATTCTGTCGCAGTATATTCCGCGCAACGAGCGGTTAGTGACCATCGAGGACGCAGCCGAACTACGCCTGGCGCAGGAGAATATCGTGCGACTGGAGACTCGCCCGCCCAATATTGAAGGCCAGGGTGCGATCCGCCAGCGGCAACTGCTGATCAACTGCCTCCGTATGCGCCCCGACCGCATTATCATGGGCGAGGTTCGCGGCGAAGAAGCCTTCGATATGTTGCAGGCGATGAACACCGGTCACGAGGGTTCGATGACCACCATTCACGCCAACACTCCACGCGACGCTATTTCCAGGCTCGAATCGATGGTCGCGATGGGCAATATGAATATGCCCGAGAAATCCGTCCGCCAGCAGATTGCCTCGGCCATCACCATCGTGGTTCAGGCTACGCGCATGAGCGACGGAACACGCAAGGTGACCAGCGTCTCCGAGATCACCGGCATGGAAGAGAGCGTCATCAGCATTCAGGAGATATTCTCTTTTGTTAAAAAGGGGATCGGCCCCGATGGCAAGGTGATCGGAACGTTCACGCCGAGCCGCATACGTCCCAGATTCCTCGAGCGGCTGCGTGTCTCGGGCATCGTTCTTCCGCCGATTCTCTTCGAGCGCGAAACCCAGGTGAATTGAGAGGCGGCGGGAATGGATCTGATTGTCATAGTAGTGTTCTTGGGCGTCTTCGCGGTAATTGCACTGGTTGCATTCGCTCTAAGTTCCGGAGCGTCGCAACAGGCTAAGCAGGTGCATGCCACGCTCGACTCGGCCCTGGCAACCGAGAGCCATGAGGATCGCAGTCAGATCGTGGACCTGCGCAAGAGCGATTCGCTCAGCAGTATTCCCTGGCTCAATCGCAGTCTGTTGAAATTTGAAATCGCGCCGCGCATCCAGACCTTGCTGTATCAAGCCGATCTGAAATGGTCCACCGGAGCGCTGCTGGCCAGTTGTGGCCTCTTCTTCGTTGTTCCTGGATACGTGGCTTTGTGGCGCTTTGGCAATATTCTGATCGCTCTCGGAGTTGGGTTGCTGGCCGGGTTTGCACCGATCGGGTGGGCTCTTTTTCAGCGCAGCAAGCGGCTCTCCCGCTTTCAAGAAGGGTTGCCGGAGGCGCTGGAACTTATGGTGAGCGCATTGCGCGCCGGCCATAGCCTGATTGCCGCGATGGGTTCGGTGGCGCGGGAGTGCGCTGACCCCATTGGCTGTGAATTCAAGGCCTGCTTCGAGGAGCAGAACTACGGCCTTGAAATGAGAACCGCCATGGACAATCTGATTAACCGCGTTCCTCTCCAGGATCTTCGCATTGTGGCTACCGCTATCATGATCCAGAAAGAGAGCGGAGGAAATCTGGCCGAGGTTCTGGACAAGACCGGCCATGTCATCCGCGAACGCTTCCGTCTCAAGCGGCAGGTTGCCGTGCATACCGCTCAAGGCCGCATGACGGGCATTGTGCTGACACTTCTTCCCATTGGTCTGGGGGCAGCTTTGTATATGGTCAACCCGGAGATGATGAGCATTTTGTGGAAGACCGATATTGGCCGCAAGCTGCTTTGGACGGCAGGCGGCATGCTTTGCGTTGGCGGATTGATCATTCGCCACATTGTCAACATGGACGTTTAAGGGATATCTATGGGATATGCAATCATCGCGTTTTGCGTCGTCTTCCTCCTCATCGTGAGCGGAGGGCTTCTGCTCTTCTATCGCGAAGCCATGCTTCAGCGCATCTCGGAGGTTATCAATCCGCAGCCCAAACCCAAGTCCCTGCTGACCGCGATCCAGAAGACGGGACTGTCGATCGGCGGCGTCGTCGAGCACTTCGAAAATGTAATTCCCAAGAGTCAGGCCGAGATTTCCGTCGTCTTGCAGCGGTTGCAGCGCGCCGGCTTTCGCGACGAGTCGTCCGTCAAGGTCTTCAATGGATCCAAGGTGTTGGTTCCGGTCAGTCTGATCGTTCTGGTATGGATCACTGGCATCGCTAGTTTTAGCCCTTTCTTCATCTACATTCTGGCCTTGGCGTTGGGCTTTCTATTGCCGGATTTCTGGCTGGGCAGGCGGATCACCCAGCGTCAGGGCAAGATTCGCCGCGGCCTGCCGGATGTTCTCGATCTCCTGGTGATCTGTATCGAGGCCGGATTGAGCCTGGACCAGGCTACAGCGCGCACTTCGATCGAACTAGTATCGGCGCAGCCGGAACTTTGCGATGAACTGCACGTGGTTGTCTTGGAGCAGCGCGCCGGACGTCCTCGTGCCGAAGCTTGGAAGCACCTTGCCGAACGCACTGGCGTAGACTGCGTTCGAAATCTCACTACCATGCTGATTCAGGCCGAAACGTTTGGAACCAGCATCGCCAAGACGATGCGCGTTCATGGTGACACGCTCAGAACCCAACGCGTGCAGGCTGTAGAAGAAGCAGCGGCAAAGGCTACCATCAAGCTGATCTTTCCGCTCGTCTTTTTCATCTTTCCGTCGCTCTTTCTGGTTGTTTTGGGTCCAGCGTTCATTTCTATCATGGATTCATTCAAGATCTTTAATCATTGAGGGAAGGAGGAACCGATATGGGCAGCACATCGATCATTCAGATTGTCGCTGGCGTGTTGTTTGTGGTAGTTCTGATCGTCTTGATTCAGCGTCGCCGCACGCGGGTCAAGTAGCAAAGATTGCACCTGATTCCTGGCGTGGTTGCTTGACCGTGCTCGCCAGACTGGCCAGTTCGCGGGAATTGGGCGCTCATCGCCGTTGCGCTGAGCGCTCCTGGCTCCCGTTCATGCTGGGAAAGCAAAAGGAAGCTGTTGAAAGAAAGGGGTATTCAGATGGGAAGTGCCACAATTATTCAGGTTGTTGCTGGTGTGTTGTTTGTCGTCGTCCTGATTGTCTTGATCCAGCGCCGCCGTACGCGGGTTAAGTAGCAACGGGCTTTAGGGCGCGCCAGCGAGGCGGTGTTCAACTGCTTGAGCCTCGCTGACGCGTCCTCGAAAATGCCGCTGTCCTGTCCCTGGCCGATTTGGCGATGAGGCAGGCTCCTTATCCCGTGCCTGGGGTAGGCAAGGATGGGTGTACCTTGCTTGCGCTAGGCGAACGCAGGGTCGTCGCTGGTCAGACGGCCGCAACCTGTTAAGATCAAACGATTTTCGGATCGTAGAGTGTGTGTTGCCAACTGAATCGCCGGGATGACTTCCGGTAGCCGTGTCCTCGCAGGAGGCCGGAGGATCAATGGAATTACGACGACTTTGCGCATATAACCAGACCCGCGAATGCTTCCTCGGCCTCGAGGTCGCCTCGGTCGATCTGTCATTTGCCGGTCTGCAGGATGTGCTTGGAAAGTTGTCGTTCAGATCCGGAGAGGGCCTATGGATGTCGCCCTTCCGGGGCATTCCAGAGAAGAACATGCGGGTGCCGCTCGATCTGATTTATCTGGATGAAGATTGCCGGGTCATTGAGGTCGTCGAGTCGTTCCCCACCTTTCGCGTTTCCTCTTCCAGTTCCCAGGCGGCCAGTGTTCTTGCTTTGCCTACGCACTCCATCTATTCTTCGCAAACCCAGCCCGGCGATCAGTTGGTACTTTGCGTGGCGGAGGAGATGCAGCACCGGCTGGAGCGCTTTTCCAATTCAAGCGGAGCAGTAAGCGGGGTGCAAGGCGCTGTCTTGCTGAGGGGAAAGCCGCTTTGGAGCGGCGGTCCCGGTGTGCCGGAGATGAGCGAGCCCTCCGCGGAGGATGGACCCAGCGCCAGCGAATTGTATGAGATGGATCTGGCCGAGCCAGATTCAAAAGACGACAAGGCGCCCAAGAGTTGGCTTGAGCGCTGGTGGTCGCCCGATCCCAGAAAGGCTCCAGAGTTGAGAAAGGCGTCGCGAGATGCGGTGCCCGGCCTGGCGGCCTATTACTGGACTGGAGGCGCTCCCAAGGCGCACCCTGTTCGCGATGTCAGCTCTTTGGGATTGTTTGTGGTGACCGAGGAGCGTTGGTACCCTGGAACGCTGATTCTGATGACTCTCCAGGAGTTAGAGAGCGGGACGCAGATCGTCGAGCACTCCGTCTCCGTGCATTCCCGGGCCGTGCGCTGGGGAGACGACGGCGTTGGCCTGCAATTCATTCCGCAAGATGCTCCGCCCGCGGTCAAGGGCATGAATCCGCTGGTGCATGGCGTCGACAAGAAGGAACTCGAACGCTTCCTTGAGAAGATCCGCAAGGTTTGAACTGGTCATTCGGCGTCCGAGGGGAAGCCAATGGCGCCCGCATATCTTTTCTTGCTTGCGAATTCGCCGGCGTATGCAATTTCGTTGCGCCAAATCTCCATAGTCTGCTCTTCGATTTCAGTCCAGAAAAAATGCGAGAAACTCGTCCTTTGTGAAGAGATTCAGGCCTTCGGCGAATTCCAATGCCAGCATGGGGGATTTCGCTGGATTCCCCATGTGAAGATGACGATTATTCTTCGGTTTCGGGGATGATCAGGAGAACTTCTACCCGCACGTCCTGATTGCTGAGAGTGGCGGGGCGGAATTGCCACTGGGCAAGGGAATCAAGAACAAACTTGGCCTGAGGAAAGTCGGGCGGAAAGACTATGGCCAAATTCTCGAATCGGCCGGCGAGATTCACGTAGCCGTGAACCATCAGGGCATCTGCGTCGATGGAGCCGGGAGCAATGTTGGGACGCACGATGTTGTAGGGATAGGGAGCGGCAAGTCCTGAGATATTGCCCTGCGGTGCGCTTCCGCTGCGTGAAAGCGAGTACTGGAGAAGCCACCTGTGGGATAGTCCTACATCGATATACACGGTGTAGGACATTCGCCCACTCCATATATCGGCGGTTTCCGGGTACTTGGCTTCCAGCGAGGAACCGACAATGACGGCGCCGAATTGGCCCTCCTTGGAGCGCGCGATGTGAACCGTGTTGGCGCGGTTGCCCAGGGCGGATCCATTTCTGGAGCCTTCCGAATCCGTGCCGTTAGCTTGGGCCGAGTCGCTGGAGGAACCGTGCGAGGCTGGTGCCCCAGCGGGTTTGCTGGCATCGCCATGGCCAGACTGTGAGGAATCCTTGGCCTGGCCAGCTGCCAATGCGCCGGGCGATTCCTTGGGTGCGCCGACGTTGACAGGTGGCAGCGCGACGTGGCCGTTGGCCATCTTGCTATCGGAGATAGACATGATGGTGGCGGAGGTAGGCTGGCCGGCGCCGGAGGCGGTGGTGATGGGCGCGGGCGGTGTCGGCTTGGGCCCTTGAACGACCAGCGGAGTGGTGGTGCTGGCCCGCATGGGCGAATTCAGCTTGGCCAGCGCCGAAGACGGAATTGGGATGTCGGCCAGATTGGCTTCCTGATTGGGCTTCAGCAGCGATGGTTTGATAATTGCGACGTTCGGCTTGACTGGCTGGGGCGCAACGACGACCTTGGAAGGCGCGTTGGCGGCATTCCAAAGCACCACCGTTGGTACGGGAATCTCGACTTTGGGCGTGATGGGTTTGAGCACATCGGGCTGAATCAAAGTCTGGCGTCCGGGCGTGGCCAAAGCAATCTGGCGCATCAACGGCGACTGCTCGGCGTTGTTGGGCACAGGTGCGGGCGGACGGGCTGTCTTGGCTTGGTGTTGCAGAGACTTTACAGCGCTGGCTTCGGCGCGCTCCATTTCTGTGTCCAGCGTATGCAACTCCAGTTGCCGCACGTCATAGTGCAAAGCGGCAGTGGGTGTTTTAACTTTGGGCGCGGTAAAGATACCCAGAAAGACCAATCCAATGACGAGGCCATGTGCGACCGCGGAAACCAGGATGGAATAAGGCTGCTGACTCAACTCCGGCTGTGCGGAGAAGAGTGACATCGTGGAGGAAGACCTCATGATTGGATCAAATTCCTCCCTCGTGCCACCAGGTTCTTGAAGAGTCAAGGCTCAAACCAGGCATATTGGCCCGGGTGGATTGAAGAGCCCTGTCCTCCCTCTTCCAAATTCGATTATAATCTCTTCCAGCCTCCATTTAGGCAGAGCGATGACTCTCTTGGTACCCTCTGTTTGTGCGGCTGCTTTGACGGCTGTCTTGATGAGGCTCGATGGGAATACACTGAACACGCATTTGAACTTGTTTGGCGATCTGTCCACTCCCCTCTTGTTTCGGCGTAGAATCGAAACTGATTTCTTTTGGGCGTAGCAGTTGCCACAAGGGATAGAAAGGCGAAGCTGGCGCTGTAGCCAGTTCAAACAGGCTTTCAAATGAACCGAAGACTACTGACGGTCCTTCTTGTTGCTTTCTTCATTGCCGCCGTATGCACGTTTTTGGTCTATCGCCTGGTGAGTTCCAGGGTGACGGTGGCGCGTCAAATTCCTACCACAAACGTGGTAGCAGCCAAGACCGACATCAAGCTGGGCACCGTGCTTACCGCCGACAGTCTGACGACGATCGGACTCACGGGAACGGTACCGAAAGGCACCATTCTCGATAAAGACAAGAGCAGCCTGATCGGACGCGGCGTAATCTCCGATCTTTACGAGGGTGAACCGATCATCGACGGACGGCTGGCTGCCCCAGGCTCCGGTGGCGGACTTGCGCCCAAGATTCCGCTCGGCATGAGGGCCTGCGCGGTTCGCGTGGACGATGTGGTGGATGTTTCGGGATTTGTGACTCCGGACATGCGCGTGGATGTTCTTATTTCAGGCACCCCGCCGGGTGTGCAGGATCCGGCGCTGGGCAACGTGTCCAGAACGCTGCTGCAGAACCTTCAGGTTCTATCGGCCGGAACCGAATACCAGAAGGACGCCGACGGCAAGCCGAAACAGGTGCAGGTGGTGAATCTGCTGGTGACGCCGGATCAGGCCGAAATTCTCAGCCTGGCGACAAATCAGGTGAAGATTCAACTCATTCTGCGCAATCCGCTGGATACTAAAACCAGCCCGGTTGCCGGCACCGCCACGCGCAATCTTTTTGTGGATCCGAATGCCGCCCCGGTGAAGACGCAGCACGTTGCGGTCAAGAAAGAAGCGCCGCCGCAGGCCTTTTCCATTGAGGTGATCAGCGGCGGAAAACAAAGTGAAGAAAAATTTGCTACTCCCGGGGGGCACCAGTGAGAGGGAAGTATAGTTTCACCCTTGCATGTTTCAGCGCATTCTTACTCATCCTCCGCGCAGGAGTGGGGCAAGAGGCTTCAGCTCCGCCGCCGGCTTCAGTTCCCCAGTCTTCAGAGCCAGCCGGCGTCTCGACCCAGGATTCCGCGAACGATCTGTTTGTAGCGGTGGGCAAGACGGTGCTGGTCAACACCGCTTGGCCGATCAAGCGTGTTGCCAACAACCTGAGCGAGATAGCCGACGTGCATCCGACCAGCCCGACAGAGATCATGGTGCAGGGCAAGACGCCGGGCGAGACCAGCGTAATTGTCTGGGATACCCACGGCGGCCGCCAATTTTTCAATGTGACGGTTCATGCCAGTACAGCAGCGCTCAATGACAGCCTTGATGCGATTCGCCGCGAACTCCGGACCGAGCTTCCCGGCCAGAGTGTGAAGATCACTACCGACAACGGTTCGATTTTTCTGCGCGGAACCGTGAAGAATCTTGATTCCTCGGCGCGCGCGGTGAAAATTGCCGCGACCGGCGGCAAGGTGGTCAATCTTCTCAACGTCCAGGTGCCGGACTCAGATCCTCAGATTCTCCTCAAAGTGCACTTTATCAGCGTTGACCGCACCAAGGCGACTCAGATGGGCATCAATATATTCAGTCTGGGCCTGGGCAACACAATCGGCGGAATCACTACTGGACAGTTCTCTCCGCCTACAATCCTTGCGCCGACTGCCGGATCAACGACGACAGTGAACGGTGTAACGACGGTTACACCGCCGCAAGCAGCCTCAGTGATAACGTCCAATCAGCTGAACATTTTCGCATTGAGTCCGGGCGGTTTGCCGATGGGCGTGGATATTCAAGCCTTGGAGAGTAAGGTTGGAGGCCAGGTTCTGGCTGAACCCAACCTGCTGGCGGCCAACGGCCAACAGGCCAGCTTTCTAGCCGGCGGTGAATTTCCCTATCCTATGGCGACGGGAAGTGGCGGCGCTGCCACCATCACCATTATGTTCAAGGAGTATGGCGTTCGACTGAACTTTATTCCGACCATCACGCCTCGGGGAACGATCCGGCTTCAGGTGGCTCCTGAAGTCAGCTCGCTGGACTTTGCCGATGCTGTCGAAGTCTCCGGTTTTGAAGTGCCGGCAATTACAACCCGCAAGGTGAAGACCGAGGTGGAATTGGCTGACGGTCAGAGCTTTGTGATTGGCGGCCTGCTGGACAACACAGAATCTGAAACCTTCCAGAAGATGCCGTTCCTGGGCGATATTCCGATTCTCGGCAAGTTCTTTCAGTCGATGGCCAAGACAAAGTCGAATACCGAGCTGATCGTGATTGTGACGCCGGAGATTGTTGCGCCCATTGAAGCAGGAGCCACGCTTCCATCACTGAAGTTCCCGGCCAAGTTCCTGCCGCCGAACTCCGGAATTCCGATGAATACGCCGGATGGTAAAACGGCGGCCAATACACTACCCTCAGCAGCGCCGACGATGCCCGTCGAGAGCTTGATTCAGAGCATGAAGCCAGAGACCCCGCTGATCATCGATTCAGGAACTGGAACCTTTGGCGGAGCCAGCGGGGCTTCTCCGACAAACAACACCGGTTCGCCTGTGCCGGATGTTCAATCAACTCAGTAAAGCCTGAGGCTGCCTCATCTTTCGGGGCAGTCGGCTTTGCTGGCGGAATTCTCGGAGAAGCCGACTGAGTGGTAAGGATATATCGGGGCCCGGATGAATCCGTTCAGCAGGATGGTTTCCATATTGCAGTTGCAGTTTGCGGCACGTCAAATTGACGCGCCGCAAACGCGTCTGCGCATCTTTAACTTGACTCGAAATACGGAATTGGCGACTTCTTTGGAAGTTGCAGCTAGCGGCCCTAAGCGTAACAAGGGGTTGCTGGGCCGTGGTGGACTCGCTGAAGGCGAAGGGCTGTGGATCGTTCCCTGTGAGGCCGTCCATACCTTCTGGATGCGATTCCCCATTGACCTTATCTATCTGGACCGGCAGAAGCGCATCAGAAAGCTGGTCAGTAATGTGCCTCCTTGGCGCCTCTCCGGTTGTCTGACGGCGCACTCGGTCTGCGAGTTGCCCGCCGGAACGATTCGCAAGACAAAAACCGAATTGGGAGACGAGCTCCAATTCTCTACGGTCGTCTAGATTGATCCAATTCAATTTCTGGAATAGCGGTTTACAGTGCCGATTCAGGCAGACGCCAGTCTTTGAAGACTGTCAGAGCTGTAAGCAGCAAGGTGAGTATGCCCATTGTCCACGTAAGCGCAGGGTAAGCAATCAGCAGCGGGAAGGCAAAGCGCACGGCCATGGACCAAGCCAATGCGACGCCCAAATAAAACATGGCTCTGCGGATTGCGCGTTTACCCACAGAGGCCGCAAAACAGCCGGTTGCCAGTCCGGCAACAAGATCAATGACGTAGTGCTCCCCAGTTGAAAGCACAGCCAGAGCCGTGAGCGCAAGAAACGCAAGTGAAATTCCCCGCCAGATTTTGCTCGGAGCAAATAGTACAAAGGTGAGGGCCGTTGCGATGTGCAGGGAAGGGAAGGCGTTTGGCATTGCGCTGAGCCGGATTGTTGTTGCCTGTACTTCTGGAGGATGAAGCCACTGCGCGCCAAACGCATAGGCAGGGCCACATGCCGGCAAGACGGCATAGAGAAGAGGTCCAGCGACCAATTCGGCAGCGTAAGCCAGCACCACAGACCGGCGCGGATTGCAGTATCGATTCACCAGAAACCAGCAGATCATCATGGGAACCAGGGCCTGATAAACCACGGCCAGCGGAATCCGGCAGCGGCCTTGCAATGGCAGGGCGATCCGGGCAGCCGACAGGCCGAGCGACTCATCCACACGGACCAGGACATGATCGTATTTCCATGGGAGCAACGCTCCTTCCCGCGCCATGAAGATGGTCAGAAGAGTCCCGAAGATGAGGTTCAGCGTCAGGGCAAAGACCAGCAGAGGACGAGTCTTGTCTTTTTCGTCCAGCAGCATCCAAATCACAGACGAAAATAGAGCAATCAACCCAAGGATGGCGGGGTTCAAAAGAAATATAAGCAGGTGCATTTTCTGTTCCAGCCGATCATTTGCCGGTAATTGCTCACCGGCGGAGTTGTCAGTGCAATGCAGCGTAAAGCCAAATTCGAGCCTCGCACTCGTGCGTTTCGAGACCCGCGACGAATTCCATCCCGCCCGTAACCTAGCTCATCAATCAGAAAAAGCCGGCTGCGCAAGAAAGTGGATTTGTAAGACTGGTGGCTTGTGCAATCTGTTTTCTTGTCTTTCCAACAACTGCATGAAAAGCGTGAAAGATCCCATTAATTCGCTTTCACCCAGAGAGTGAAAGGCGCCTGCTCCCTGCGGAATTCTCATTTTACAATTGAAGTGCAAAGGTCTCCCCCCGTTTGCACCTTCGCGAGCCTGATTGCAAGCAGATACCACGTTAGCCATACGGGCGCCGTCCAGAGGAATAGGTAGGTTGGTATTTTGATGCCGGCCAGAAGCTCGACTCCCATGGCAGCGCTGGCCAGCGGAAGAAGCGCAATTATGATGCGAGAGCGGGCTCGATAGGCACCATAAAGCAGCGAAGGAATGGCCAGACAATCGTCGTAGACCCATGAATAAGGCGCTGTAATCAGAGAAACCAGCATGATTAGGCTGCCGTCTTTCATCCAGTCCCACGTCCGTCGGCGAAGCCAGAAGTAGCCGAGAGCCCAGGCGCAAGCCAGGGCGGCAGGCAGAAAGTTAAATCTGGCACTCTCTGGCCGCAGCCAAAAGCGCAGTGCGACGCTGATGCATGGAATGTGATCGTGCTGGATCTGGGCTGCGCGCATCATCTGCGCGTAGTCCGGCCAGGCTGTGGGGTCCATGCAATAGACGGCGGCGCTGCTGGCAGCTAATGCGAATGCTGCGCCAGCCATAATCCGATACCTTTTGGAGTACAGTATCCAAGCCAGCAGAACGACGCCGATGGGCAGAAAAAGTTGAGGTTTCAGAGCGCATAGCCAAAGCGAGACTCCGGCAACAAATGGACGACGCTCATGAAGATCGAGAAAGAGAACATATCCCAGCAGAGCGAAGAGCGATGTTTGGCCCATCAGGAGACAAAGCAGCGCCGGGATAAAGGAAATTCCGATCCAGTGCAGGCATCCCCCGGGGCGCCCGTGCAACCGCCACAGGAGTCGGACTGAAAGGACCAGGCAGCCAGCCAGGGTCAGCGACCAGATCACCGCTCCGGCCTGTACGCCGATCCAGCCCAGGGGAAGCGTCAGAAGCAGATCCCATGGGGGATTGCGCATAAAAAGAATGCCGGCCGACTCGGGAAAACCGGCCGCGCGCTCGATCCGCCCCATCCCGGCTTTATCGTAGGGGTCCGCGTGGTGGGCAAGTTGCTGGCCAGTGGCCCAGTAAATCACAAAGTCACGCCCTCCGGCGAACTTGGCCAACGGCATCACACAGAGAAGCAAGGTGGTGAATGCCAGCGCCACCGCCGTGACGCCGACAATGATCAAATCCGTAAAGTCGCTCTTCGCGTCAGAAGTGGGAATCTCTGTTGTGCTGGTCATGGGGCCTATTCTAATTCAGTCGAAGGGCAGAGCGACAGCGACTTTCAACAGAGGCGACTTCGGCTTTCTCGCCATCTTTGAGACCTCTCGCACTGTCCATTCTCTCTACAATTAAGCGTTAGTTGTGGGTTTTGTGATCAGTCCTTTTACGTGCTCTGTATACAATGTCGATCGTCCTCCACTGAAACTGTATACAAATGTATACAGTATAGGTACTATACTCCCCTGTATCATATTTAGTATCTCGTTGAAAATTATGAATAATACACCGTAAGCGCAAATGGCATGTCACATGCAATAGATACTGCATCCCGCCATCAGGCTGGGAAAATCACTGAACGGGGAGAAAACAAATGAATACGATGCTTCTGAAGCTTTTTGTGAAGTTACAGGATCTGGCGAGCCGTGAAGAAGGCCAGGATCTGGTCGAGTATGCTTTGGTTGTTGCCCTTGTTGCTTTCGGCGCGACGGCTGGTATGAAGACTCTGGCGACAGGTCTCAACACTGCGTTTACCACGATCAGCAGCACCCTTGCCTCCGCCTTGACGTAGACCGCTCTTTGGAGCGTCGGGATTGCCAAGTTTAGCGCCTTTGCGTGACGGTACGCGCCGGAAGCGGTGTAGTGGTGCTGTCCGTCGCCAAAGGCCACAACCAGTAAGGCTTGATAGGGGCGGCACGATGCGGCCTTCGTTATTAAACTTCGTCTCCAGGTGGCAGTGCTTGACGACGCTGGAAAGCGGCCAGAACATGGTCGAATACGCTCTCCTCGTTGCTCTGGTTGCTTTCGGTTGCGCGGCCACCATGAAGAATTTAGCCTCGGGAATCAGCACTGAGTTTTCCACTGTCGTTTCTGTGCTTAGCAGTGCCATGGCCTAGAACTTGGCAGGGCGGGTCTGATCGGCACTTGTCTTGGCTTTCGATGCTTCGCGGGAGAGATGCGTTGTGCAAGTAACTTGCCAGCGCATCTCTCCTTTGCCTTTCAGGCTGGGATTCTGGAGCTTGTTAATCGAGTAGCCGCGGGAATCGAGAATGGGTCTTTGCATGAAATGGGCGCAGTGGATTGGTTTGGTATTTATTCTGCTGAGCGGCGGAATTTCCATCTTTTGGGGCATTTCGATTGCTCGGGCCACGACAGGTGGGCCGATCGATTTCAAGGCTGTTTATTATGGCGCCCGATGCCTGCTTCAACACCACAATCCATATGCGGAGAGTGAACTTGATGAGGTATATCGGGCTGAGGACGGGGCCAGCCCGAAGGAGTCCTTGCAGCACCACCGCCTCGTGACTCTGTTCGTAAATTTGCCTACAACGCTGCTTTTCATAGTCCCTTTCGCGATGCTTCCGTTTTGGTTTGCACAGGCGCTTTGGTTGTTTCTTCTTAGCGCCGTCTTGTTTCTTGCCGCCTTCCTGATGTGGGACATTGCAGGCAGGAACGCGTCCGCCGTCTCCCTCTTTCTCGTTTGCATCCTGCTGGCCAACTGCGAAGTTCTTTTTGGAACGGGAAATACCGCGGGCATCGTCGTGGGCCTCTGTGTGGTGGCCGTCTGGTGCTTTCTTGAGGAGCGGTTTCTGCTCATCGGCATTTTTTGCCTCGCGGCCAGTTTGGCGATCAAGCCGCACGATTCTGGCTTGGTCTGGCTTTATTTTATTTTGGCTGGCGGAGTTTATCGGAAGCGCGCGCTTCAGGCTCTAAGCATTACGGTTGTGCTGGGGCTGTCGGCCTTTCTTTGGGTCTCCCACGTTGCACCGGATTGGATGCTCCATTGGCACTCCAATCTCGCGGCGATCTCCGGTCCTGGCGGGCTGAACGAAGCGGGCCCCGGTTCCCTCACCAGCCGCACCGCCGGCATGGTCATCGATTTGCAGGCGGGGCTCAGCATTTTCCGCGACGATCCCCGCTTCTACAATCCAGCCAGCTATCTGATCTGCGGGGCGATGCTGACGGTGTGGTCGCTCTATTCTCTCAGAACGCGTTTCACGCCGGTCAGAGCATGGTTTGCGCTTGCGGCTGTCGTGCCGATCACCATGCTTGTGACCTACCACCGGCCATACGACGCCAAACTTCTGCTGCTCACCGTTCCCGCGTGCGCCTTCTTGTGGGCGGAAGGCGGCTTGATCGGCTGGATTGCCCTGGCGGCGAATACCTTGGGCCTTGTCTTGACCGGGGATGTTCCTTTGGCAGTTGTCATCGGCTTCGCCAATAATTGCCATATAAATACATCGGGGGTATTTGGGAAGATTCTAATGCTGGTGATGACGCGGCCCGCCTCGCTCGTTTTGACGGTCATGGGAATCTTTTATTTGTGGATGTATGTGCGGCGCGCCAAACCCGATCTAGAGGGTGGCAAAATCCAGACAATTTGAGTATTGAAAAAGTCCGCGCTGAGACTTGACTGAACAAACTATCCGACGTCCTGGCTGAGCAGCCGCCTTGCGAGATGCCCTCCCGCTAGAATCAATGGCTTTTCGATAGAAACATAGAGGAGAGCGGGGATTCCAATCGCACCTGCGATTAAAGCCGGGATCTGCACCCACAGGGAAAATTGCGCCATTTGATAGAAAACAATCCACAACACAATTGAGTGGCTGAGATAGATGCCATAGGAGTGTTCCGCGATCCAGTGAAAGATATTATGCATCCAGTTCGGCTGGCCCTCTTTCACATTTGCAAAGAGAAACGCCAAAAAAAGAGAAAGACCCCATGCGCGAAGCAGTAAGAATAGAAAATTTGCGCCAGACCGTGGACCAAAAAGGGCAATCGCAGTGAAGATGCAAACTGGCCACATCCACGCAGGCAATCTCCGCTTGTATGTTTTGTTGCGGGTCAGATCGAAGGCGACAATGCCGGCAGTGAAGCACGGCGCAAAGATAAACACATTGCGGCGGAATGACATCAGCGAATAATGGAGCGCCAACGGCATCGCGGCAAATGCCAGCAGCAGGGCAAGCGCCCATAATGCTAGTGAGCGATAGCGATTGTCTCCGCGTAACGCAAAATAAGCAAATGGCAAGATGATGTACATCTGCACTTCAACAGGTAGACTCCACAATACGCCTTGAAGGTCGTCGCAATTTGTCAGGTTCTGGATGAGAGCGAGGTTCGAGAGAATGCCCTTCATGCCGATCCAGTTGTATGCCTCCCCTGGATTGACCGGAATGCGAAAGGCAATAACCAAAATAATACACAAAATGGCAAGAGGATAAATACGAAAAAAACGCCGAGTCCAGAAGGCGAGCGCCAACTGCACACTGCTTCTGGCTGAACTTTCTAACCGGTGAAGAGAGGCCATCAGCACGAAGCTGGTATGAATGAAGAAAAGAACGACGCCAAATATACCAAGGCTAGCGAAGCTATAGTCATGATGCGCTCTGTAGACGTGCGAGAAAAACACCAACAGCACCGCAACCGCGCGAAGCAGGTCGAGATTAGCGGATAATTCTCTCCCAGGACACGAACTCATACAACTCAATTAAACCATAGAGTAAAGTGCGCGGTGCTCCAAGACTCAATTCATGCTACAGACTCTTTTCAACACTAAGCCTGGGCCCGGTCTTCGCTCGCCATAAAATTTAGGCCAAATATTACCCGGCAGCTCCAAGGCAGATCAACTAGGCCTAAACTGGAATGGCAGTCGTTGTGAAGAGCTTGACGACCAACGCATAGGCAGCCGGCCGAAGCTCATTAAAGAAACAAAAATGCCTAAAACGGTGATGTATTTCAGCGGTTTTCCGCGTAGGAAGCAATGCCGCTGACCCTAAGCTCCGGATGCTACCTCAACCGCTGTCGAGTTATCCGTCGAGCAGTCCAATTCAATCCGTTCTAAGCCGTGGCGCGGTGCTGCTCGCGATTGCCAAGGCGCACGCTGATCACCTTGGAGACACCGGGCTCCTGCATGGTGACACCATAAATCATGTCGGCCGTCTGCATCATGCGCTTGGAGTGAGTGACCAGCAGGAACTGCGTCTCGCGGCTGAGCGAGTGAAGCAACTCGGCAAGCCGGCCGACGTTGGTCTCGTCGAGCGCTGCGTCCACTTCATCGAGTGCGCAGAATGGGCTGGGCTGAAATTGGAAGATAGCCACCAGCAGAGCCAGCGCGGTAAGCGACTTTTCTCCGCCTGAAAGCAGCAGCACATTTTGCAGCTTCTTGCCCGGCGGTGAAGCTACAATCTCCAGGCCGCTTTCGGCTTGATTCTCAACGTCGGTAAGACGCAAGAAGGCCTGCCCGCCCTGGAAGAGCCGCGAGAAGACGACTGCGAAATTCTCATTGATCCGCGCAAATGCCTCGTCGAATTTGCTGCGCGAAATGTTGTCGATTTCCTTGATCGTCTCCTGCGTATTTTCGATCGACTCCATCAGATCGGTGCGCTGCGTGGCCAGGAAGCTGTGGCGTTCGGCAGTCTCCTTGTACTCGTCGAGAGCCATCATGTTTACAGGTCCCATTTGCTCGATGCGAAGACGCAGGCCGCGGCAGGATTCTTCTTCGGCGGCAAGTTCGTCGCCAATCAGGCGCGCAATTGTCTCGTCGGCGCGCAGTACACCGGCCTCGGCGTTGACCTCGGCCAGGCAGCTTGCCTCCAAATGTTCCACGTCGGAACGCAGCTTGGAGCGCTCACTGGAGCGGGCGGCACGGCTCTCGCGCAACTGGTCAAGCGCGGCACGGCCAGTCTTCAATTGCGCTTCCATAATGGCCAATTGCTGACGCAAGGCCTGCGCCTGCGCCACCAGCGTCTGCGACAGTGACAAAGCTTCAGTGCGTAGAGCCGTCAACTCGATCTCGAGCTGGGCCAACTCAGCACTTTCTCGAACGCGCTGCTCACGCTCCGCCGTAGCCGCCGTTCGCTGCTGTTCCAAAGTGAGTACGCGGCGTTCCAGGTCTGCGTGAAGCCGGTCAATGCGCTGGAAGGCAGCCTCCGCTCCACGCCGGCGCTCTTCAAGCCCGGCCAGCTCGGCCGTAACCTGCGCCGCGCTCTGCTGCAAAGTTTCACGCTTCTGGCGCAGAATCGCCAACTCAGCTTGCAGCGCATCCAGAGCCGTTTCGGCGGTGCCGTGCTCGGCCTCAAGGCGAAGCATCTCTTCGCGCCTCTGCTCGATGGAAGCGAGCTTGGCCTCCCGAGCGTCCTTGTTGCGGGCGGCCTGTGCGGTCCACTCTTGCAGACGGCGCTCGACGCGCTGCGTTTCGGCTTCCATGTGCTTCAGCGCCGCACCCTGGTTGGCGGTATCGCGCTCGGCCAGCCGCCGCTCTTCATTGCGCGCTTCCAGTTGCGTGACCAATTCTTCAATCGTCCGAACCAGCGTTGCAGCTTCAGTCTCCGCTTCAACCAGGCTGCTTTCCAACTTGGCCAGACGGCCTTCAGCCTCGCGTAGTTCGCGCTTCAGAGCCAACGGGCCTTCACTGGCCGGCTTGCCGCCCGTCACCGTGGCATTGTGGAAGCACTCGCCCTCCGGCGTCAAAAAAAATGCATTCGGATAAAGCGAGGCCAGTCGCATCGCCTCGGTAGGCTCTTCCACCAGATAGCTGTTGCGGATCTTGGGCAAAATCGATTCCAGCGGTCGCCCAAAGCCATTCAGAACGCGGATCGAATCCTTCAGCGGCGTCAAGGTCGGCCCGCTGATCGCATCGTTGAGGTCGGCAAAAAGCTTGCCTTGCTCAACGGGATGAATCAGAAAAGTCGCTCGGCCGTCCACGCCGGATTTCAGCAGCCGCACACCCTCTTCGGCGGCGCCCCAGCTTTCCACCACAACATAATTCAGTTCCTCGCGCAGGAACTCATCCACGACGGCTTCGTATGCGCCGCTCACCTCGATGAAATCCGCCAGAGTGCCCTTCGGCGCAAGGCCCGGAGCCAGCGCGCCAGGCTTCAGAAGCCGCCGAACCGTATCCGTCGAGTAGCTATGATTGCGAATCAGCGATTGCAGCGCATCGCGACGGCCAGCGACCGTGGCCTGCTCTCCGCGCAGTTGGTTGGCGCGCGTCCGAAGTGCATTCTCTTCGGCACGGCGGGCTTGCAGCGCTTCACGCAGCGAGGCAATCTCGCCCTCCAGCCGCTTCAGCGCATCGGCCGCCGACTCAAACCCGTGGCGTGCCTCGCCGCTCTGTGCATTCAGATTCTCCAGATCGCCACGCGCCTGACCCATCTCGCCTTCGAGCCTTGCCGCCTCGCGTTCCAGCGCCGCCAGGCTCTCTTCGGCCTGTGCCGTCTGGTTGCGCGCGTTGCCGGCCTGGGTCATCAACTGCATGGCATGGCGGCGGCTGCTTTCCAGTTGCCGCTCTGCCGCAAAAACCTCTTCTGCCGAGGTGTGCGCCTCTTGCTGGCTTGCCTCCACCTGCTGGCGAAAAGCCTTCGCCTCACCTGCCGCCGTCTCTAGAAACAAACGCTGCTGGCCGCGTTCTTCGGCAATACCGCTCAACTGCGTCCGCGTCTGCTCCAACTCCGCTCCAGCAGAAGCAATGCGCGCCTCCAACTCGCTGACGCGCTCCACATTGGCGCGCTCTCGTGCCGCGGCCCGCTCCAGTTCGACGGCCGCTGCATTGGCTCGGTTCTGCGCATCCTGGCCCTCGTGGTCCAGTTCGTAGCCGCGTTCGGTCAGCGTGTGCTGGCTGCTCTCCTGCTCGGCAATCTCGGCCGCCGAGCCGTCGATCGTCTCAGTCAGCGCTGCTATTTCCTGGTCCAGCCGCAGTTGCCCCGCATCCATCAGCGCCATGCGACTGGCCAGCACCACACGCAACCGTCCCAGCAACTCGTCGCGAACCGCGCCAAAGCGCTCGGCCTTGGCCGCCTGCCGCTTCAGGCTGTTCATCTGCCGCGTAACTTCTTCAAAAATATCGTCCACGCGCGCCAGATTTTGCTTGGCGCTCTCCAGCCGCAGCTCGGCCAGCCGCTTCTTGGTCTTGAAGCGCGTAATCCCGGCCGCTTCCTCGATAATTGCCCGCCGGTCGTGCGGCTTCGAGCTAAGCAGTTGCCCAATCCGCTCCTGTCCGATGATCGCGTAACTCTCCGGCCCCAAGCCGGTGCCCATGAAAATCTCCTGAATGTCGCGCAGCCGGCAGAGCTTGCCATTCAGCAGGTACTCGCTTTCGCCGGTGCGGAAGAGCCGCCGGGTGATCACCACCTCGCCCTTCTGCGGCGTGCGCTGGAACTTGCGCCGGCGAATCTTCAGCACCACCGCCTGCGGACCTTCGCCGGTGCCCATCGATTGCACACCAGCCTGTTCCGAGTCTTCATCCTCTTGCCCCGCCGCGGTTGATTGCCCCGGCTGTTCGTTGGCAATGATCTCTTCCACTTCGCGAGCTCTCTGCCTGCGAACAGCCGCCTCGTCCCAGTCCGCCGGGCCTTCGTTGTCCACCACCACCAGCGGCTCTACGGGCACCGGACCCTCGTAGGCCTCCGGGTCCACCATCGTCAGCGTCACCTCGGCCATGCCCAGCGCCTTGCGCTCCCGTGTTCCGGCAAAGATCACGTCCTGCATGTGCGTGCCGCGCAAGGTTTTAGCGCTCTGCTCGCCCAGCACCCAGCTTACCCCGTCCAAGATGTTCGACTTGCCACAGCCGTTCGGCCCCACCACCACGGCAATCCCCGTGCCCGCCACGGTCAACTCCGTGCGGTCGCAAAAGCTCTTGAAGCCGAGAATATGGATCTTCTTTAGTTTCAGCATCTTCTCTCCGGGTACTGGGGATCTTCTTGTTTCCGCTTGAATCCCCGCTTTGTCATCCTGATCAGCCCTACTCGCGTTGCAAGTTACGGTTTTAATGAACATCCGCCAACTCGCCAACTTGCTATTACCGCGCAGCGATGGCTAACTTGCTGATTCTGTTTAAAAACCAACTCACCCAATGCTCATATTCCTAAGGAGTGAGAGCAGCACCTCTATGAACCTGTGCTTGCTTTTCACCTGCATTCGAGACACCTACGCGCATCCAAGGCGTGGCCGAACTCTTACCCCTCTTTAGAGACTCTACGGAGCCCAGAAGACTCGGTCAACGGGTGAGGGAAGGGAATTTGTGGATAAGCGGGTTCGGAATTCCCGTTCTTGGAATTCCCTAAGATAGCGGACCAGAATTGGGATTTCCTTAGGAATTCAGGGTGCGTTTTTGCACAGATTGGGTGCTGCGGGTAAGTTCAGAACAATTCGTTTTCTGAGACCCAGATTGGGCGGCTCAGCTTCGGTGGCAGAGGTGTGTTTGTAGGTCGCTTCCGCCAGCACTTTTCGATGAGTAAAGAGATCATGCGCGGCTACCCCATGGTGCTACAGTGAATTCATCCCCACTCTCTTATCGGAGTTGGTATTCTTGCTGGGTTATCGTTCGCTATTTATCGCATTGCTCGCGTTTCCCGTTGCCGCTCAGGCTGCCAGCCGCGTCCAGGCTGCGCCGGTTCCGGCGGAGATGCGCTCCTCGGCCTTTGCGGTTACCGTCAATGGCCAGGCTGTGGACGTCGCCCACGCCGCGGCCAGCTATGAGTTTGTCAGCTTCGACGGACGCGGCCCTTTTGAGATCGAGATTACCGCCGCCGAGCCCGGCTTCTGGGATAAGGGCGTGGACATTCAGCCCTGGCGGCTGGGGTTGCGGGCTGTCAAGCTCAAAGACAAAGGCCAGACGATCCGCTTCCGGCTCTCAGCGCCGGCCAAGCTTTCCATCTCGCGGCCCGGCGATTTTCTCAATCACGCAAAGATTCTCTTTCTTTTTGCCGGCGCGCCGCTGCCGCCGATGCCGCGCGATCCAAAGATTCAAGCCTTTCAGCCGGGCGTCTACCACCAGAGCCTCAACCCCAAGAGCGGTGAAACAATCTATCTGGCTCCAGGCTCTTACTTCTACGGAAGCCTCAATCTTTGGAAAGTGCATGACGTGAAGGTGCTGGGGCGCGGCACCATCGTTTACGACGGTCCTCAAGACCCCAACGCCGACGAAGGCTGGATGCAGAAACCGGACTGGCACTGTATCGGCTCTCTGGATGCGCACAATATCGAAATCGACGGGATGACCTGTATCGTGCGTTCACGGACGTGGTCGATTCAGATGAAGGACAGCGCGGGATTTTTGTACGACGATTTGCGGCTGATCGGCGGCAATGCGGCCAACGCAAACCAGGACGGCATGGACTGGCTGGGCAGCGGCGACACGATTGTGCGCAACTCATTTCTGCGCGCCTCCGACGATGTCTTTGCCATGGAGGGCAACTGGGACGGCTACAAGGACGAAGACATGCTGCGGCCCGGCCAGGATGTGAATAACATCCTGATCGAGAACAGCGTGCTCTCGACGAGCATTTCAAATGTAGTCCGCGCCGGATGGCCGCGAAAGATCTTCAACTCGCGTAACTTTACCTTGCGCGACTCAGACATTCTGCATGGAGGAATCGGCGCCTGCGGCCAGACCTTTGGCCTGTTGGGCTTCTGGGGCGCGCAGGAGGCCAAAGGCGTTCACTCGGAATTTACCTTCGAGAATCTTTTTCTGGACAACTGGTACTCGCTGGCGCAGATGGAGCAGAAATACACTGGGCTGCATGGCTTTACCTTCCGCAACATCTGGGCGCTCGATCAGCCGCCGCTGGCCGATTCCACCATGCAAGGCGACGTGACGGACGTGACCTTTGACAACATTAAATACGGCCAGAGCCGCGCGACGAGCGATGCCGACCTGCCGCTGGTGACCAGTGGCGGCGCGGCGGCCGCGATCTTTACCCCGCCGCATGGGCCAATCGCGCAGTTCTCTGTTGATCCGCCGGTTGCGGCTCCAGGCCAGCAGGTGACGCTGACGGCAAAGCCTTCGCGCGGCGCGGAATTTACTTGGCTCTTTGGCGATGGAACCCAGGCCCGCGGCCGCCGTGTGCGGCATCGCTTTCCAGATGCCGAGGGAACGGAACTGGATGGCGGCGCATTGGGCGCGGGACGATTCCGGGTACTGTTGCAGGCAGTGGATGAGGACGGCAACCAGGATTGGGCGGCGCAGAATGTGGTGGCCGTGGCGCATTGGCATGATGCGGCCAGCATTGCCGGGCCCACCACGCCTGGGCTCACCTGGCAGATCTATCCTGGCGAATGGACCGAGTTGCCCAAGCTGTCTGACCAACATGCGGTCTTCACCGGCGAAGGCCCCAATCTACATGCCGACGCGCAAGGCTTTACGCGTTTTGCGGCGGCTTGGGACGGCTTTATCGATATTCCCGCAGACGGCGGCTATACCTTTTATCTATTGGCCCGCGACGGCGCGCGGCTGGTGATCGACGGCGTGGATGTGGCCAAAACCGGCCCGCCCTTTGCGCAGGTCTGCGGTTCGCCGGGCAATGCCGTGCGCTACGATCGCAGCTCAATGGGCCTGCGCGCCGGCCGCCACACGCTGCATCTGGAAGGGCTGCATTCGATTAGCCAAGGCGCGCCGCGCTTGCTTTGGGAAGGCCCCGCGCTGCCGCTCACCGATGTGCCCGCCGCGGCTTACAGCCATTACCGCCAGGATGCGGTGCGGCCAGCTGCTGCGAAGTAGAAATGCTCTTCGCCTACTCGCGCAGCACAACCTACCTGACTTTTAGATTGGCAGGCACCCCAGTTCCGACTACTAAAATTAGGTGGCCACATCTTGAACCTGAGATGTGGGAGGCGATGAACCTTTCTGATCTCTGACTCCTGATCTCTGTCTCCTGATCTCTGTCGCCGGGTGCCCCAGGTCTCTCGCTCGCATTTGGGCGCCTGGCAGAGGAGCGTTGCCTTCAGGCACGGGCAATTTGCGATCTTGCCATTGAAATTCACTTCGGCCCCTAGTTGCTTTCCCAGCGTTTTGCAGATCATTACCACCATTTCCTGCACAATCAAGAAAAGCGGCCAAAATTCCAGCCGCGCCAAAGCCGCCATGACCAAAACCATCCATCTCGCCACCGTCGCAAGCCAAGAAAAAGACTTGCGATAAAAGGGCAACCAATCGTCAAACTGTCGCTAAGAGGCGCAATTTATCTATTTAACATACTTATTATCAATAGGTTGAATAGGAAACACACAAAAAAAGGCCCTTTTTTAGATTCCCTTTTCCTTCGCTTTTACCCTTAAGTCATTCATTTAACTGATCTTGCTCGTTCATTTATTGTTCGCAATGTCTTCGCTTTTCCGGCAACGACGCGTGTTCCAGGCCTGATTACCAAGATTGAGTGCCCCGAGTCCGAATTTCCGGACACAGGAAAACAAACTCCAGAGTCCGTGCATTCCCGGATCCAAAAAGAAGAACCTTGATAGCCCTTCCATCTTTGGATAGCAATTTTAAATGGATGGCGCTTTGCCCGCGGCGACTGGAATCATGAAGATATGCCATGAGGGAAACAGGACGTAGATCCTGGTGATGTGCAGATCCTGAAAGATGCAAACACGCGCCAATCGCCTCGCGGGCTGCAAAGCCTCCCCGCAAGACCGGGGCGAGACCCGGTGGAAGCCTTTTCTCGTAAGAGTCTCCTTTGTGCGCTCACTGTCTGGGCAGCGGCGACAATTCCTTGTTCCTCCAAGCTTCCAGGCCAGACTCATCTGCGAGCTTATCTGCGCCACTGCCTGAAACGGCCTTCAGCTCAGAGACGGCCCAAATCTAAGCAACTCCGGGCGGCCTTCCTTTTCATCCCCCCTTATGACCGGCACGGTCATGAACGACTCATCTTGTGTTGGACTAGATTGGATTTTGACGTATCAAGCGCTCTCTGCTAACTTGGTAAAGGACAATTAATGCAAAACACTCCTCAGTAGCTCAATGGCAGAGCATTCGGCTGTTAACCGAAGGGTTGTAGGTTCGAGTCCTACCTGAGGAGCCAAAGAATCAATAACTTACGACACTCTGACAATTCTTCAACCCCACAGAACCCCACAATAGCTCAAACCGCCATTGACTGCCGCACAGCCAGTGGTGGTTCTTGCGGCATCACCATCTGCACAACCTTTGAGTTGGCATGTTGCTTGGCTCTCAGGCTGGCGTTGCCGTAGACGTTCATGGTCGTGGCCACGTTGCTGTGCCGCATGAGTTTCTGCTGCACACCGATGGGAGCGCCCGTTTCGTCCAGAAAGGAACGATACGTGTGCCTGAAGACGTGCCAACCAATTCCCGGATGGCCAATCTTCTCACCGGCAGGCTTCAGAATCTGTTGCTGAATGACGCCCGCGTAGTAGCAGCCGCCGGTGACGTGCGACGGGAAGACAAGCCCGGTCGTTCTGGCTCCCCTCCAATCGCGCAGGATTTGAGCAAATGCGGGATCAAGTGGGATGTAATCGTTGGACGCCTCGGTCTTCACTCTTCCGATCCGGCCGTTGACGACACCCTGTTGAACCAACATCGCTCCGGCCTCGAAGTCGATATGCTCCCAGCGAAGGGCCAAAACCTCGGACACCCGCATCCCGGTGCACATCGCGACAATGACCATCGTCCTGTATGGCTCATGCAGCATGGAAACCAACTCCTGAAACTTCTCAGGGGTGAGAATTTGCGGCTTTTTAAGCCGCTTGCTGGTTCCCTTCAGCTTCACCAACTCCATAGGGTTTCGCTGAACGTCCATCAAGCCCCACAGCATTGCCCGCTCGAACAGGAGATGCAGGAGGGCTCCGACATGGCCGCGTGTCTTCGGCGACAGAGGCAAAGACTTCAACCATTCAGAGATTTCGAGTGGTCTGGCGTCTGTGAGTAGAGTGCTACCCCATTTGGGCCGGATGTGCTTCTTGAGGTAGCTGCGGTAACCGGCGGCGGTGCTCCAGGAAAAGCCGTCCGTGATGGTGGCCTCCCCCGGTGCCTGTCGCAGAATTCCTTCCAGGCGCTCCTCGGTTGAGAATCGGTCAATCACCAATCCCAGCGTTGGCCTGTTGTGCGCCTTGAAGGCTTTCGAATCGTTGATTCGGAGCACGTCCTCTTGCAGACGGACAAGGGCTTTTGTTTCGGTTGGATACTCCAATGCACTGAGCGTTATCTGGCGCATAGGGCTTCCCGGCTCCGCATGGTTGCGAAACCTGTACTCCCAAACCTCAGCTCCAGACTTGCGCCGCACTTTTCGTAGACTTCCTTGTTGATACCGATTGCGCGTGAATTTCA
>CAZDYU010000023.1:0-42308 GCA_964509755.1 uncultured Occallatibacter sp.
GCATACTGCGTGCCCGTGATGGCCGGGAAGGTGATGGTCTGCGCGGTCTGCGCAGAGGCGAAGGCCGTGAAAAATAGACAGAAAAACGCTGTCAGCGACAGCAGAACCGCATAGTGAAACTTCCGTGTGAGATTTCCTCTACGAGCCAACCCTCTTTGATCCGATCCTCTACGATCCGACATTGTACAACCCTCCATCACTTCAATTTTGTTCGGCGTGAGCAGCGCGGGGGGACGGCTGAACGCTTGGTTGGCTTTCTCGGTTCGCGCTTAATCTAGTGCGTGAATCACGGAACTTCCGGACAAACTCCGACGGGCCCAGAGCTAGGGTATTTTCATCGATGGTGTAAGGAAACCAGAAAATCAACCCTACAGAAACTGTGAAAATGCTCTAATCGAATTCTCGCCCGCCAAGGCGGGCCAAACCACGAATACCGGAAGGCGCGGAGTGAAAACAATCTCCCAGCCAACGGGAATCGTGGAGAAAATCGAAACGCGAAATTGCATTTACGCCATCGCCGGAATGAAAAGTGAATTCTTCAACCCTTCCGATCGCGTATTTGCCGCCACCAACCGCAACCCCTTGCAAAGGGACTCACAAAGGGGCTGCGCAAAGCAAAAGGAAAACGCGTCACCATTCTAAGACAAATCTCCGCAGTGGGAAAATGGTTATTGTGTCAAATTGTTTCCAGCTTGTGAAAATCGAATTCAGATATCAATCTTTTTCTGGACTTTCTGGGGAATTTCCTGAAATGGACCGAGCGCAAACTCTTTGAAATCTGCGCGATCCGCTTCCACTAGAGATGGTCTTGAGGGGCGCCAGGCCGCCGGCCGGCTCCGTAAACTTTAGTTATACGAGGCCGCTTCCGCATTTTTTTGCGCACCACGCCGCCTGCCAGGGCGCCTCAGGCCAGCCAGAATGCATTCAGATCCGCCTGTAATGTTTTGAACTTTTAAATATGGCAGCTTGCCTGGCCGCGCTTTTCCAGATAGCGCTGGTGATACTCTTCGGCTCGCCAGAAGCTCTGCGCCGGCTCCACCTGAGTCACAATGCGCTTGGGCTTGAACCGGCCCTCGGCGGTGAGCTGCTCAATCTTGGCGCGGGCCTGCGCCTCCTGCTCCACTGAGTGGAAGAAGATAGCCGAGCGGTACTGCACGCCCCAGTCCGGCCCCTGGCGATTGACGGTCGTCGGATCGTGCAGCGCGAAGAACGCCTCCAGAAGCTGCTCGTAGCTCACCACCGCCGGGTCAAAGTCCAGTTCCACCACTTCGGCGTGGCCGGTTGTGCCGGTGCAAACGTCCTTGTAGCTGGGCCGCTCTGTTGAACCGCCCTCAAAGCCCACGGCCGTAGCCGTCACGCCGGGGATGGCCGCAAACGCCGCCTCCACGCCCCAAAAACATCCCGCTCCGAAGGTCGCCTTTTCTTGACTCATAAAGATTCAGATGCGCCGCGAGTACTCAGGGAAGCATTTTTTCCGAACCCCTAGTCCCTGGTCCCTGTTTTCCTCACGTGAACAAAATGCACATCGGCGTCGCTGCCGCAAAGCTCTTGCCTTCCTTGGCCAGCTCACCGGTAACAGGATTCCGCGCAAAGACGCTGACCTGGTTCGAATCCTGATTGGCCACCAGCATCCAGCGCTCGGTCGAGTCCAGCAGAAAGCTGCGCGGCGTCTTGCCCCCGCAGTCGAAGCGCCCGCCCGGCGTCAGGCTGCCCGTCTTCTCGTCGGCGCGGTAAAGATAAATCGAGTTATTGCCGCGATTGGCAAAATACACGTGCTTGCCGTCCTTTGCAATCACCGTATCGCAGGCGTGGGTGTCGCCGGTATAGCCGGCAGGCAGTAGCTCAATTCGAGCAATCAGCGTCAGTCCGCCGTCTGTCTTGCTCCACTCCAGAACATCCACGGTCGAATTCAATTCATTGATCGAGTACGCCGTGTGGCCGTTGGGATGGAAGTGCAGTGTGCGCGGACCGGAGCCTGGCTTGGCGCGATAGCTTCCGGCTGGCGTCAGCATCGCCGTGGCCGCATTCAGGCTATAGATATGGATGCAGTCCTCGCCCAGATCGTTGATATACGCATAGCGGTTGTCGGGCGAGAAGGATGCAAAATGCGCGTGGGCGCTCTGCTGCCGGTCGGCGTTGGGTCCGTGGCCGGTGTAGTGCTCGCTCCAAACCGGCGTCAGGCCGCCCGCGCTCAGCAGAAAGCTGGCCGCGCTGCCGCCGCCGTAATCCGCTGAAACCGCCACGCTTCCGGTATGGTCCACGGCCACATGGCAGGTGCCTACCCCGGCGGAGTTCTTCGCCTCCACTGGATGCAACTCCCCGTTGACCACGCGGAATCGAATCACGCCGCCCGCCGGCTTGTTCAGAAAGCTGTCCAGCTCCGCCGCGGCGTAAACAAACCTGCGATCCGGCGAAAAAGTGATCCAATCGACATTGTGAAAGCCGGAGGCCGTCCAAACCGGTGCAAGCTCGCCACTCGCCGGATTCCAGTCGCTGGCCAGAATGCCGTTGACAGTGTTGGAAGCGATAAAGACCCGCTGGCGATGCGGCGATGCGGTTGCAGCAAGCGAGCGGGCGGCTGTGGCGGCAAACGCGGCCGCAGAGGCTGATTTCAGAAAATCGCGTCGAGTGAGTTTTTTCATGACAGATGCGATTGTCGCCGATAGGGCAGCAGGCGCGCCAGTCCGCACCCATCTAATCAAAGACATGCCCCACCGCCGGGTGCCCCAGATCCCGCTCTTGGAACCTGGGAAACCTCGAACCTCAAGCAGGCGGCATCCCCGCCACCCGCTTCCGATAAGCCTCCAGCCCCATCCGTCCCAATCCCACCACCACCGTCACCACGCTGATCACGCAAATCACCACCGCACACCAATGGATCGCGAGATTGATTGACTGCAACGCCGCGCCAAACCGCGCCGCATCCTCCTCCGGATGCCTGAGCGTGAAATACATCTGCCCCGGTGCCGCAAGCAGAATCCCCAGCGGAATCAGCCCTAGCGCGCTCATCGCAATCTGCTGCACCGTGCGCGGCCTCTGCCATCTTCCAAACTTCAGATCCAGGCATTGCCAACCCAGCCTGACGACGTGCAGCGCCAAGACCCACCAATAAACCGCGTGCCAGACCGGCGCCCAATGAAACGGCGCGGCAACATGCCCCCAGTCGTCAATGTAGAAAACGCCGGGGCCGATCAGCAGATATGGATACTTGGGAATGAGTAGCCACCACATCAGAAAGAGAAACCCAAAGATCACCTCCGTAACCGCCCCGGCAAAGCTGCGCGGCTTCTTTCCGCCGGCAAACTCCGGCTGAAGCGGCGGCAGATCGGCGGGCGACCAATTCGTCGACGGAGGCGCAAGCATGGGAAACTTCCCTGGGCAGCGCGCCGCCGCATACTCGATGATTGCAAAGATCAGCGTGACCCACGCCGCCGCCGTCATCCACAACCCCGGCAGCCGCAGCACAAAGCCCAGCGCATCCACGCCGCCAGGTGTCTGCGTTGCCACCAGCACCACTGTGACGATTGCATAAATCACCGTGGCCCAGAAAAGCGCGATCCCCAGCACGTACCAATAGAACGGAAAGAGCGCCGGCCCAATCAGCGACCGTTGCGGCTGATAGCGCGCTGCCGCCTGAATCGGATGCCCAAATTGTTTCAGCCACTCCTCGGCCTCGGCCTTGGTAAGCGGACGGCCCAGCGCGGCCTCCTTGTCCTCAAGCTGCGCTTCCAGGTTGGCCTTCAATTCGGCAATAATGTCGTCCTGCCGCTGCCAGGGCAGGTGCTTCTTTACGGCTTGCAGATAACGGTCAAGTAGTTCCATGGCATTTTCCTTCGGCAATTACTGAATGTTGTGGACGGTTGTGTTCACGGATGCGTTGATGGCCTGCCACTCCGCCAACAATTGGCGGAAGATCTGCTCGCCGTCGCCGGAGAGCCGGTAAAAGCGCTTGTTGCGCTTCTCTTCCTCGCGCCACTCGCTGGTCAGCAGCCCCTGCGCCTCCAGCCGGCGCAGCAGCGGATAGAGTGTGCTTTCATCAATCTCCAAGCCGCGATCCGCCAGCGCCTTGCGCAGCGTGTAGCCGTAGTATTCCTGGTGCAATTCCGCCAGGACGGCCAAGGTGAGGCAGCCGCGGCGAAGCTCCAGGCGAAGATTCTCGAAGAGGTTTTCAATGAGGGTCATAGTGTGCCTCGTACACTGTACTGTACATACTGTGCTATATACAGTATGTGACGTCAAGTACTATTTTCAAGTTTTTTATCCCCAACCGACGCCACCGGCTCGCGATGAATTGAAATCGTAGCGCTGGCCTCCTGGCCAGCAGTAACGTGGACCTCCCGGTCCACGTTTATTGCTTTGTTGCGGCGTTGGATCTGCTTTTGATGCAAAGTGGCCGGAACGGCTTGATTGTCCTTCTCAATAACTGCTTGCGCTTCGCCGGGTAACTGTTGTATCGTCCGTCACATGCAATGGGCAACTCCGCAAGAACGGCGCAATCTCGGTCAGGCGCGGCGCAAGCAAGTCGGCCGCCAGGAACACAACCAGCTCAACCCCAAGGCGCGCACCACGCCGCCCCTGGAGCTGCTCGCCCGCTCCATGCACGGCCGCGTGCCCGCGCTTATCAAGCTCAAATACCATCTGATGGCCGAGTCGCCCTTTGGCTACTTCCGAGGCGCGGTGCCTGTTATGGCCGCCGACCTGGCCCTGCTGCCCAATGCCGGCATCAATTGCCAGCTCTGCGGCGACGCGCATGTGCGCAACCTGGGCGCATTTGCCGCGCCTGATGGTCGCCTCACCTTTGACATCAACGACTTCGATGAGACCATCCGCGGACCCTTCGAGTGGGATCTCAAGCGCATGGCGGCATCCCTGGTGCTGGCAGGCCGAGGCTCAGGCCACAAGGAGGCCTCGGTGCGCGCGGCTGTTGAGAAATTCGTCGCCCGCTATGCCTCTCAGATCGCCGCCTTCGCCAAGATGTCCTCCATCGAGGTAGCGCATTTTCAGGTCCATCGCCTGGCTGCGGTTGCGCCGGTTCATGCCGCGCTTCTACAGGCCGAGCGCGCCACGCCCCAGCACACTTTGGACCAGCTCACCGAGCCCGTTTCATCCTCGGTGTCTGCCAAAGAAATCAATACGTCGAAGGGTGCGAATACGGCGAAGGGTTCGGGCAAAGAGAAGGGCTCGGGCAAAGAGAAGGATGCGGGCAAAAAGAAGAGCGCGGGTAAAGAGAAGGGTGCCGGTTCAGTGAAGGGTGCGGGCTCAGAGAAGAATGCGGGCACAGTGAAGGGTACGGGCTCAGAGAAGAATGCGGGCACAGTGAAGGGTACGGGCTTAAGCCCGTACAATAATCCTGCAAAATCGAAGCGGGCTTTAGCCCCCGAGGGCGGTTCTTCTCCGGATCTGCTCCGCCATTTCAAGGAGATCAAGCCCACCCTGACTCGCGTCACCGGCGCTCAGGCCGCGGCTGTTCTCGCCTCCCTCGGCCCGTACCGTCAGATGCTCGAGCCGCAGCGCCAGCATCTGCTCTCGCTCTATCGACCCATCGACGTAGCCTTCAAGGTCGTCGGCACCGGCTCCGTGGGCCTGCGCGACTACTGCATTTACTTCGAGGGCAACGGCCCGGACGATCCGCTCTTCCTCCAAATCAAAGAGGAGCCGGCCTCGGCCTACACCGCCTATCTGCCCGACGCAAAGCCGCCGCATCACAACGGCCAGCGCACCGCCGAAGGCCAAAAGGCGATGCAGGTGCAGTCCGACCCATTTTTGGGCTGGACCCACTTCGGCGGCCGCGATTATCTAGTCCGCCAGCTCAACGACCACAAGGGTTCCATCGACTTGGAGAACCTTTCCGGCGGCGGCCTTGAAGCCTACGGCGAAGTCTGCGGCGAACTGCTGGCAAGAGGCCACGCCCGCTCCGGCGACCCGCTCATCCTGGCAGGCTACATCGGCTCCGGCGACGGCTTCGCCGATGCGTTAGCCAAATTCGGCTCCGCCTACGCCGACCAAACCGAAAAGGACTGGAACGAACTGAAGCGGTCTGCGAAGGTCAGTGCGAAGCCGTAGTGCCAATACGCTGCTCAGTTTTGAAAGGGCAATGCTTTAGCCGTGCCGCAGGAGTTCAGAAGTATATGTGGCTTTACAGGCTGCGAAAAAACTCAATTGGATGAAGGGTACGGGCTTTAGCCTGTACATAACCACTGCTTTATCAACGCCGGCTTTACAGGCTGCGGAAAAACTCTTCTGGAGGCAATTCCCAATGGCTTTGTAACCAGGGCACGACTTTAGTCGGGCCGATAAAGCCAATCATATCAACATTGGGCTTTAGCCCCTGCGGGATGTTTTTTCGCAAATTCTGCCGTCATTTGAGCCTTCTTCCGCGGCCTGTTTAGTCGTGCACCAGCATAGCCGACCCGCGAGGCATGAAACTGTAGCGCCGGTCTCCCGGCCGGCTGTCGCATGGACCTCCAGGCGGGTGCCCCAGGTCCGGATTTTTGGACCTGGGATTTAATCAAACGATTCACTGACAACTGCCCCTACGCTCTCCCCGCAAACTCCCGAGTCTCGGTAAAGACCTTCACCTTTTCCCCAACCTCGATATAAAGCGGCGCCTTGATCTCCAGCCCCGTCTGCAGCCGCGCCAGCTTGGTCACGTTGCCGCTGGTGTCGCCGCGCGCGCCGCCCTCGGTATACACCACCTCTAACTCCACCTTCTCAGGCAACTGCAACCCAATCGGATTGCCATTGAACTTGTGCAGTTGAATGATCTCGCCCTCGACCAGAACATCCAGCGCGTTGCCCATCATATCGCTGTTCAGCGTATGCGTCTCAAAGCTCTCTTGATCCATGAAGTGCGAGCCTTCGCCGTCGCTGTAAAGGTAAGACGCCTCCACCAGTTCCAGATCCGGCTCCTTGAAGCGCTCGCCGGCCTTGAAGGTCTTGTCGAATACAGCCCGCGTCAGCAGGTTGCGCATCTTCAGCCTGACAAGCGTCTGCCCGCCGCGCGCCGTCGGCGTTGAAACCTCGGCATCCATGCAGTAGTAAGGTGTGTTCTCAAACTCGAAGTACATCTTGCGCTTGACGGTAATCGCTTCCAGCAGTGCGGCCATAAATTCCTCAATTAGACAGGCGTTCGCAGCCGCCAAAGCCCATAGGGCTCTGGTGCGGCTCCTTGACCATTATAGGGCGAAGCGCCACGGCTAGTTTGAATTGCCGCTCCCCGCTTGCCACCAAGCCCCTCCGCTGGCGATACTGCCTGTAAGCCCGTCCCGCGGGCCATCTCTTCCCCAGCGAGTAAAACCATGGCACGTGAAACCCTCACCGCACGTCTCGACAAGAAAGAATGCATCTCGGAAGTTGCCCAGTGCTACCACTTCGAGTTCGTACTCGACGAGCTCGAAACCTTTCCCTTCCTCCCCGGCCAGTTCGTCTCCGGCGTCGCGCCAGACGAGAACGGCAAGCTGCAAACCCGCGCCTACTCCATCGCCTCCGCGCCCAATAAAAATCGCTTCGAGCTCTGCGTCAACCGCGTCGAAGAGGGCTTCTTCTCCAACCATCTCGCCGACCTGCCCGATCTCCCCATCGGCGGCACCATCCAGATTCACGGCCCGCACGGCCATTTTGTTCTTAAAGAGCCCATCACCGACTCCATCTTGATTGCAACAGGCACCGGCATCGCGCCCATGCGCGGCTATCTGCAATGGCTCTTTCCCGAGGGCGGCCCAGACTCAGAAAAGGATCGTAGCAACGGCAAGCAGATCTGGCTCGTCTACGGCACCCGCCATGAGAGCGACATCTACTACCGCGCCGAGTTCGAGGCCCTCGCCGCCCGCCAGCCCAACTTCCACTACCTGCCCACGCTCAGCCGCGCCCCGGAGAGCTGGACCGGCCTGCACGGCTACGTCCAGGATCCCGTCACCCGCATCATCGAAGAGCGCGCCGCCAGCCTGGGCCAGCCGTTGCCCGTCCCGCCCGTCGATTCCGCCATATTGGCCTCGACACCCGCCGCCAGCCTGAACTTCGACATCTACGCCTACATCTGCGGCCTCAACAACATGGTCTCCGGCATCCGCGAACTACTAACCAACTTCGGCTGGCACAAAAAACAAATTGTCTTCGAGCGCTACGACTAAGAATGTAGCGCCGGCCTCCGAATGTAGCGCCGGCCTCCCGGCCGGCTGTAGTGCGGGCGTCCCCGCCCGCACCTCTGAATCTGCCAAGCTGAGCCTTACTTCCCGCTTCGGAAACTTTGCGTAACCCCAGAATCGATAAAGGCAACATCGGCGTTTTCGGAGATATATTCGGCGATCGCCGGGCAAATCCAGTTCTTTCAGCAATTTGATTTACAAGTACGGTTTTCAGTTGTATCTGCAGAAAGGATTCCACTCGCCATTGGAGGTGAATGGCGTTCCCTCTCTTCCGTCAAGTTGCCAAAAAGTGTCCACGAGCGGGCGCATAGCATGGGGGTAGGGCCGCTCTTCGTGCTCGCTCAAGTCCACCATCACTTCGGGCGACGTTACGGCGCTTTGCCGAATGCCGAAATCGCGCCCGCTCCACGACATCAGAGTCGAATAGATTTGCTTGTCCTCAATTCCGATCATCGAAAAACCAACATACACAACTCCCGTACGTCCCTCTCGATGGAATCGTCCAATCGCATCGGCATAGCAATGTACCATTGTTTGTTCGACTCCCTGACCATCAATTAGCGGACTCTGAAGGCCAATGGGTGGACGATAGAAATCGCTGAAGGCGTACTCGACAATGCCCGAACGAAGCAGTTGGGTATACCCCCAATACCCGTCTGTTTTTTGAGGTGGTCCAACAGTCGCGCGGTTTGAGTGGCACAGAAAACCGTCAGCGTTGTATCGCTGGTAGTAGTTTCCGTTTTTAACAAATACGTCTTTCTTCTCTTGTTCTGGTACGCGCCATACCTCGGTGAACGCGCCCGGCGTGAATGAATCAGCCGGGATGACATGAAACAACATCACCACGTTATCCGAAAGAAGAACCGGCCCGCGCCTGTGCTCGATCAGATCTACTCGATGCGCCCGCCAAGCAGCGATTACTTCTCGGAATTCGCCCTGTTCTGAAAACGCACGACGGATCTCGTCCCAACTCATTTTGTGGCTCACAGTCCCCGTCCTCTTGTAAAACTTGTCCACGCCTCCCATGGTGACCATGTGCGGTTTGCTCCTGCTGGCCGGTACGCGAACCACTAGCGCATCTCCGTCGGAACAGCGAATGCTCCGCACAACTGAGCCAATCAGTTTGGGCGCAATGCCGTCACGTATGTAGCTGGAGAGTCGAATCTCCTCTTCCTGGAGGTTTGCGATTCGAGTTCCCAAGAGGCGATCCGGTACTCCGGTCGCTTTGTCGTCATCATCCCGGCGCTCCACAATTCCGTATATCAAATCGCCGCCCGCTGAATTCGCCAGCGCTGTCACGTCGTACAGGAACTCTCGCTTCTCCTCACTCTGTCCGCGAGGAAGTTGCTGTTTATAATCAAGAGCTAGGCTTTCAGGCACCTCGGATTCGATGAGGGCCTCAATGTGAGCGGGAGTCAAATCGTTCAAGTTGACAGGCAACATACAATCATTTTCGCACCGTGTCAGATGCGGCGTTGATAAAGTGGCTGAATCGGGTGCATCCAGCAGGGCTCCACTGCAAGATCTGGCGTCATTCACTCGAACGCGGAAACGTAATGGCAAGTCGCCCAGTATCCAGAAATTCCGATGTCAGTGCTGCATAAACAGCCCAATGCGCATTTCCATCTCCCCGGCAATCCGTCTTTGTGGGCTCTAGCCGGATTGTCCCCTATTAGAATCTGCACCACTATCGATTAAGCCGTAAAGCGTAAAAGCCCCCTACAGATTGAACAGCTCCCGCAGCCGTTTAGTCTGCGCCCGGCTCACCGGAATCTCCGTCTGCCGCTTGTCGTTCATGCGCAACTGATAGCTCGACTTGAACCACGGCACCACTTCACGAATATGGTTGATATTTACCACGAAACCGCGATGCGCCCGCCAGAACAGCGCCGGGTCCAGTAAGTCCAGAAGCTCTTCCAGCGTGCGGCACTTCGACTGCCCTTCAAAGCTCTGCGTCGCCACGCGAATCACTCCCTCGTCGATAGCCGCAAAACAGATGTCGGCCTGATCGATCAGCAGCAGCCGGTTCTGCGCCTGCACAATCAACTTGGCCGGCTGTGCCGCAACCTGCGGGCGGTTCAGCAGCCGCAGCAGCGCTTCCAGCTGCGACTCCGGCAACGACCCCGGCGAAGCCCCCGGCAGCACCGTAGCCAGCCGCGCCCGCACCCGCTCCACGGCCTGCTCCACGCGCGTGCGGTCAAACGGCTTCAGCAGATAATCCGCCGCATTTACGTCAAAAGCCCGCACCGCGTACTGATCGTAAGCCGTCGCAAAGACAATCTGAGGCATCGGTTGTGCCGCCCCATTCGCCTTGGTCCTGCGGTCGATCAGTTGTTGAATCACCGCAAAGCCATCCAGCCCCGGCATCTGCACGTCCAGAAACACCAGGTCCGGATGGTGCTCCTCAATCAACTCCACCGCCTCGATGCCGTTGGCGCCCTGCGCCACCACATCCACGCCGCCCACTTCGTCCAGCAGGTAGGCAAGCTCCTCGCGAGCCAGTTGTTCGTCGTCGATAATGAGCGCCGAGAGGGTCATCGCATCTCTTCCCTAACCAGATTACTCGCCCAGCACCCGCAGCCGCGCAGGCATGTGATCCCGTGCCAGCTCATGCCCGCAGCGGGTACAGAATTGATCCGATGCCCGAACCGTCCTGTAGCAGTTGCCGCAACTGGCGCTGAGCTGATAATCGCACTGCGGGCAGAAGTGAAAGTCGCCCTGAACATGCGTCGAGCAGGCTGGGCAGCGCGACACCTCCGGCTGGCGCAGCAGAAAGTAAAGCACCGCGCCAATGCCCCCCGGCATCACAAAACACAGCACGATCCAGAACCGCGCGCTCATCGCCCGCCGCGGCGCATCCTGGCTCACATAGCCCACCATCAAAAAGTAAAGCGACGCCAGCAAGCCCCAGGAGAGATTCAGATAAATCCGCAGCCCGATCGGTGGTCCCGGATGCGTCCGCTGCCCCGGCAGAATCGCCCAGAAGTAGTACTCCACCAGCACAAAAGCCGCGACCGACGCCACTATCGACCACACCGGAATCAGCCGCGCGTCTTCGTTCACCGTTATCGATTGTGGATCGCGCATACGCAGACCGTCTTTCAAAACGCCTCAGGCAGCTCAAGCCAACTGGGCACTTATTTTGAATGGACGGAGCAGAGTCGCGGGAAGTTGCGCTCCAATGAGCTTGGCATGGAAATCTGTAGCGCCGGCCTCCCGGTCCGCGCTCGTTCCTTCTTAGCCCCGCCGCCGCAGCCAACCCGCCAGCACCACACAGGCCAGCAGCGCCGCGCTCAAAAACAAAATCAGCGCTGTCAGCTCCGCCGTAAGCCCGGTCAGATGCTCCTCTTCTATAAAGGTGTCGGCAATCCACCAAGCCAGCGGACCCAGCACCAGAACCACCAACAGCGTAGCCGCCAGCGCCACCGCGCGGCACCGCCTGCAGCCGGCCTTCTGCTCCCGCATCACGCCCTGAGAGGCGCTGACCACGCGCCGCGTGCGCCAGGCCACGGCACACTCCTTGTCCGCCTGCTTGCCCGCGCAGGCTGAAACCAGCTCCCGCTCGGCGGCAGCGGACTCTTCAACCTCTTTCATTCCGTCCTCAAAACCAGAGGCGCCTGCAGCTTCGGCTTCAGAGCCGCCAACCCCCGGTAAAGCCTTGATTTCACCGTCGAAAGCGGCGCTCGCGTCACCTTGGCAATCTCTTCCAGAGACAACTCCTCGTGAAACCGCAGCACCAGAACCTCGCGATAAAGCGTCTCCATCTTCAGCAGCGCGCCGGCAATCCGCTCCCGGTCTTCCAGGTTCTGAAACATCTCCAGCGGGCTCTTTTCCGCGCCAACCGGCTCCAGGCTCATCGGTCGGTCGTCCTCGCCGCCGACTTCAAACAGCTCGTCCAGGCTCGCCATCGTTCGCTTCCGCCGCTGGTCGATCACCAGATTGCGGGCGATCGTAAACAGCCACGTGCCAAATCGCGCCTTGCCGTTGAACTGCGACCCGCGCACCAGAACCCGCATCCAGACCTCCTGAAAGAGATCTTCCGACATCTCGCGATTCCCGGTCAAATACAGCAGGTAGCGCATCAGCCGGTGCTGGTACAGCACGATCAGCTCGTCGATCAGCCCCGCATCCTGCCGCTTCAACCCCGCCGCCACGGCAAGGTTCTCCTCCCGCACCTGCTCGGCCAACGCGGCTTGTCCCGCTAGTCCAGCAAGTCCCGCGCCAGCCGTCAACTCGAAAGATGAACTCAGTGCATAAGATTCACTCATCACATTCATTTAGACACCAGCCTCGCCGCAAAGTTGCAGGGCAGATCGAGAATTAAGGAGGGAGTAGGGGGTTTTAACCCCCGGAAAAAGGTCGAATTTACGTGGCATTTAGGCCCGGGCATTCGCTCGTTCTCCCTCAGTTGAGTTGAATACAACCGTAGTACTTAAGTGCATAGCGAGCCGCAACTCTCTCTGCGGGCCAGAACGCAGGCTGCAACCAGCGCAGCGGTGAATGCCGCCGCCGCGCCCACTCCCAGCGACCAGCGTGGGCCGTAGTGGTTGGCAACCCAACCGACAATCGGTGCGCCAATCGGCGTTCCTCCCAGTGCGATGGAAACCCGCAGGGCCATCACCCTGCCTCGCATCGCCGGCTCTGTGGAGAGCTGCATCATGCTGTTGGTGCCGTTTACAAACGTCAAGGCCGCCGCGCCGACAATCATCAGGGCCGCCGCGAACCACCAGTAGCCGGGAGCCAGCGCGGCCAGGCTACAGCCCAGTCCAAAGACACCGGCGCCGGCCAACAGGGAGGCCAAGCTCGGTCGCATCCGGCTGGCGGCAAACAACGATCCTGAAAGAGTGCCCACCGCCATCAGGGAAGAAAGCAGCCCGAATCCGCGCGCATCGGTGTGGAATACATTCACGGCCATGGTTGCAATAAAAATTGGAAAGTTGAAGCCGAACGTTCCAATCAGAAACAACATGACTAGAATCGCTCCGAGCTCCGGCCTCTTCCACACATAGCGAAGGCCCTCGATAAATCCACCTGAATCGCGATGGGCTCTGGGGTTGGCGCTCAGTTCCGAGCGGCGAAAGAATGCCATCGAGATCAGCACCGCGGCGAACGAAAGCCCATTCAGAAGAAATGCCCATCCGATGCCAACGCCCGCGATAAGCAACCCGGCAACGGCGGGGCCGATCATCTGCGCGGAATTGATTGACATCGAGTTCAATGCCACGGCATTGGATAGATCGGCATCGCCAACCATCTCGGCCACAAAGGTCTGCCGCACGGGAGCATCCAATGCCAGAGCGGAGCCGGACAGAAAGGCCAGCACATACACGTGCCAGAGCTGCACAACGCCAGTAACCGTGAGTACTCCCAGGATGAGCGCCAGCACCCCCATTGCTCCCTGGGTCGCCATCAGCAACTTGCGCTGATTGAGGCGGTCGGCGGCCGATCCGGTCCAAGGCAGAAACAGAAGGAACGGAGCGAATTGCAGGCCTATCACAATTCCCAGTGCCGACGCATCGTGATGGGTAAGTTGCGTCAGCACAAGCCAGTCCTGCGCGACGCGCTGCATCCAGGTGCCGATGTTGGAAATCAGGGCGCCGGCCGTCCACAAGCGGAAGTTGTAACTTCTCAAGGAGCGAAAGGTGCCGGTGATTTGATCCTTCATGAGCGGGCGGGCGTGTTGCCCCCGTGAAACTGGCCAAAATGACGCGAAGAAAAGATGCTGATCAGCAGCGCGCCCATGCCGAATGCAAGGATGTGGCTAGTCGCCCGCGGATCGAAAGCACCGGCTCGCGCGACAAGCAGATACCCAACCACCGCGTTGAAAAATCCCCAGACAACGTTGACCGTCGCAGAGGAGAGCCCTTCGCCCGGCGGTTTTGCAAAGGGACTTTGAAATGCGTGTCCCATCGAGCCCGCGACAAAATGAGGAATGGCGTTTGCCGCAAAAGCGCCTCCAAAGAAATACGAAACAAGCCAAAGCCAATTCATGATGCTGTGCTCCTTCTTTCCAGTTCCCCACCGCCATTGCCAACCCGCGATGCGATGAAACTGTAGCGCCGGCCTCCTGGCCGGCTGTATCGTGGACCTCCCGGTCCACGCTTGTTTCTTCCTGATCCCCCACCACCCTTACCGGCCCGCCACGCATAAAACTGTAGCGCCGGCCTCCCGGCCGGCTGTATCGTGGACCTCCCGGTCCACGCTTGTTTCTCTTTGGACCCTCTCGCGCCAAGACGAGGGTAGACGTTTCCAATGTTGAACTCGTGCGCCTCTCCTCGAATACGAAGCTGGCATGATTAAGTTCACTCCTCAACCAGCCGCGCAAGCAGTTCCAGCGCCGCCTGAAGCTTCTCTTGCTCGCGAATAGAAAGCCTCTGCGCGATGGTCGCGGTCAGCCAATCCTGCCTCGCGGCCCGGCCCTCCTCAAGCCACTTCAGGCATTTCGGGGTCAGAGACATCAGAGTTTGCCGTCCATCGCTCGGGTCCGCTCTACCACGGATCAGACCCGACTCCTGCAACGGCGCAACCACAGTTCTCATCGACTGCGGACGCATCCCTTCCGTTCGCGCCAGACTTGAAACCGTAGTCGAACCATCCTTCTCCAATCGAAGAAGAACGGAGATCTGCGACGGCGTCAGATCGCTGCAGCCACCATGCTCGCGCACTCGCAGCTTGAGCTTGCGGAATACCGCGCGCATCTCCGCGGCAAGCCTCCGTGCCAGCCCGGTCTGAATGGAAGTCTTTCGATTGCTCACAAGATCAATCTCTCATATATACAGTTAAACTGTCAAGTTTGGCTGTATATATTTCCAATCGGCAGGTAACCTGCTCATCCGCCCCGTAGAAGCACCATGAGCCACAGAAATCTCTGCCCCATGCATCGCGGCTTTATCGCGATGAGTGGGAATCCATCACTCCATCGCCGCACATTCTCACCCAACTCGTGCAGATAATTACCACCACTTCCCGCACAATCAAGAAAAGCGGCCAAAATTCCAGCCGCGCCAGAAGCCGCCATGACCAACGTCCTCCAACCCGTCCCGTCGCCCACCGGGCAAGCCGCCCAGCTCATACCCGCTGCTAGCCCGCAACCCCAGAAAAACCAAAGAAAAGGGGTGATAACTTCTTCAATCCTTCGCCTATCAGCTACCGTGAAAGTTAACATTCCTATTATCAATCAGATAGCAAAAATGACGATGCTTTTTATTCGTATTTCATTCTTGTTATCTTCGCTTTTCGCGCAGCTATAAAAAGTTAACATGCCTATTATCAATAAGTTAAATGAGAAAAAACGCAAAAAAGCTCCATTTTAGATTCCCTTTTCCTTCGCTATATTCGATCAAGTAATTCATTTAATTGATCTTATTCGCAAATTTTCCGTTCGTCATATCTTCGCTTTTATCCAAAATTAGCCGCTTTTTCACCCGCCCGCGAATGCATCTTGCAATTTTTCCGCGTGAAAATCCAGCACAGATTGCCGATTCAAAACTCTCGCACGAAGATTTCGTATTCAGCCCCGGCCAGCTCCAGCCGAACCTCATAGCGCGCAGCCAGCCGCGGCGCGCAAACAAGTGGCGGCCGGAAACAGGCAAGGCAGATCCCGTCCTTCTGCCGAACGCTCGGGTACAGAATCCCGTTCGATTGCTGGTTCATCAGTTGCCGCGCCAACTGCTGGCTGGCCGTGTAGCAAGCAGGAACCGGCTCGCCGCGCAGGCATTCCGCAAAATCTTCAACCGGATGCAGAACGTGAAATGTGGAATGAAAATCCGCCTGCCAATCGTCGTACTCGCTGATCTCCTCGTCCGGCTGCTGGCCCGGCAGCTCCGGCACCACCATGTCGGCCAGATTGCGAGCTCTCTGGCAGGTCGCCTCGGCCAGTGAAGTCTCCAGGCTCTCGAAGGCGTACCAGGCGCCTCGGCTCGCATCGTTGAATCTGGAGCCAAATGGGCTGGCGCGCAGAAAAGCCGCTCTCGTGATCTCGGCATTGGGAATACCGTACACCAACTCGATGCTGCTGATTCCGCTCAGTCCCTGCCGTTCTCCCTGGATGCGGTCATCGGTGGCGCCGTCGAGCAGAACAATCTCCGCCAGCATCGCATCCGTCTCGCAGATCTCTTCAAGAACGCTCGATTCGCTCTTCCGCCGCGAGGAAATCAGCCGGTGCATTGCCTCGCGGCTGAACTTTCGCTCCGGCGGGTTCACCGTCCGCCTCCCCAGGCATCCAGCAGGCGGCGAACCTCAACCATCCCCGGCTGCCCCTGACGAATCATGTAATCGATGGGAGCGCCGCCGGCAAAGAGCCTTCCCCGGTTCTCCAGCGTCATCCAGCGATCCGCCCAGGGCTTGCCGAAATAAATATTGAGGGCCTTGTAGATGCCAATCACCAGCGAGATCCGCATCAACGTATCCTGATCCAGTCTCTTGCCCTCGGGGCTCGACTTCCACGCATGAAAGGTCGATGAAGCTACCCCGCCCAGCAATCCCCGCGCCTGCACCTCATTCAACTCCCAGCGGCGGACAATGGTGACAAAGGCCTTGATCGCGCTCGCGCTCATGCGTTCGCGCTCTTCAGGGTCGGCCAGATTGGGTGCCCCATCAAGAGGGTATCCCGCAACAAGCGGCGTTGAAAATGCTGTTTCCATTTGTGTGTCTCGAATTCAAAATGAATTATCAACGGTTTCGAGAGAGTCGGCAAGTGGAAATCTACTGAATCAAAAAAGCTGCTGCCAATTACCAGCCCATTTGATCCATCCGCCTGAGAATTACCTTGCTATAACCGTTCATCCGCTCAGGCCGCCGCTTCAGCGGAGCGGGCAGAATCGCCGCCAGCCGTGCCGATTGATCCCGGCCAATACTCCGCGCCGAAGTTTTGTCCCACGCCCGGCAGGCCTGATCCGCGCCGTAGATGCCCGGTCCCCATTCCACCACGTTCAGATAAAGCTCCAGAATGCGCTGCTTGCCCAGCACCAGCTCCGCCACCGGCACCAGCGTGAACTCCGCGCCCTTGCGGAAGAAGGATCCGCCGGTTCCAAAGAAAAGATTCTTGACCAGTTGCTGCGTAAGTGTCGAGCCGCCGCGGGTGCGCCCGCCTTCCATGTCCTCCTGGGCCGCCAATTCGATCGCGTGCCAATCGAAGCCATGGTGCTGATAGAAGCGCGCGTCCTCGGCGGCGATCACGGCATGTTGGAAGTTGGGCGAGATTTGGTTGAGCGGAATGAAGGTGTAGCGTTCGCGATACGGCTTGCCGTGTATCCAAGCCTGTAGCCGGCGCTCAATGTGCAAGGCCGTTGTCGGAGGGTCAATCCACCGCGCGGCCACAAGGCTCAACGCGGCAAGCGACCAAAGAAGCACAACAACGATCGCAAGCCATCGAAAAAAGAGTCGAAGAATGCTTTTTTTGCGCGGGGAATTGGGGAGTATGTCCGGCGTTGTAGTCACACTTCAGGATAATTGCTTTTGGAGATGCCAATTTCGCATCGTGCTGCTCGAATACTTCCTGGTTCCCCACCGCCTCCACCGGCCCGCAATGAATGAAGTAGCAGCGCCGGTAAGTAGTAGCAGCGCCGGCAAGAAGTAGCAGCGCCGGCAAGAAATTGTAGCGCTGGCCTCCTGGCCGGCAGTAGCGTGGACCTCCCGGTCCACGCCTGTTTCTTGTCAAAACATCCGGAGGGAGCAGGGGCCTTTACAGGCTGCGGAAAAACTCAAGTCGGAGGGAGACGGGGGTTTTAACCCCCGTACAAAGCCAATGGAATGAGTTCGGCTTTAGCCGCGGAGGGATGATTTTCGGGATTTTCGACCCTAACCCTGCCTTTTTCCGCAGCCCTATAGGCCCCTGAATGAGCCCGCAACCAACTATCGCCGATGAAAAAAAGGCAGCACTATCAGCAGCGCCAAGCCGATGGCGGCGGCCAACGCCAGCGCGGCCAGGGCGTAAAGCGCGGTAAGGCTAAGCCCCACCGATGGCTCATGCGGCGGCGGATCCCCCGGCCGGCTCTCGCGCTTATTCATACTTCAGCGACTCAACAGGATCCAACTGCGCCGCGCGGGTGGCGGGAACGGTGCCAAAAATGACGCCAACCAGCGTGGCGACGGTCAGTGCGATCACCACCGACCAGGGCGAAATCGGCACGGCATAGTTGGTGAACAGGCGCACCGCCAGCGGCGGTGCCAGGCCCACAAAGGTGCCCACTATGCCGCCCACCAGCGAGATGATCACCGCCTCGGCCAGAAATTGCAGCCTGATCTCGCGGCGGGTGGCGCCCACTGCCTTGCGTATGCCAATCTCGCGCACGCGGGAGCGCACATTGGCCAGCATGATATTCATGATTCCCACGCCGCCCACGGCCAGTGTCACGGCGGCCACCAGCATCAGCACGGCCGTCAGTGCATTGGCAATCTTGGCCGCCATGTCCAGCAGCTCCTTGAGCGTCTGCGCAAGGTAAACCGAGCCGGGCCGGTGCCGCGCCTGCACAATGCGCACAATCTCCTTGGCCGCGTCGGGCACCTCTTCCATGCTGCTCATGGAAAAGTAAATCTGCTTCACATTCTCGGCTCCGGCAAAGTAGCGGGCCACGGAAAAGGGAACCAGAATCGTCTGATCCGCGATCTCCGATTGGCCAAAATCGTCCACGCTCATCTTGAAGACGCCGACGATGGTGAAGGGAATGCCGCTGATCTCAAACGTCTGGCCGACCGCCGCATCGGAGCTGCCAAACCGGTCGCGGGCAAAGACCTCTGAGACGACGGCGCATTTGATGTGGGCCGTGTCGTCGGTCTCATCCAGAAAGCGCCCAACCGGTACCAGCAGATTGTGAATGTTGAGGTACTGCGGGCTCACGCCCAGCACCAGCGTATCCTTGACAATGCCCGAGCCAAAGCTGATGCGCGCGTGCATCTCCATCACCGGCGAGGAGTACATCACGCCCGGCAACTGCTGCAGCACCGCCTTCTCGTCCTCGCGGGTGAGCGTGTCGTTGTAGACCATGCGCTCGGCGCCAATGGCTCCGCCGCTCGAGTACTCCAGTTCGATCGAATTGGTGCCGAATTTCTGGATCAATTGCAGCACATACTGCCTGCCGGTCAGCCCCACCGTGGCCGTCAGAATCACCGAGGCCGTGCCGATCACCATGCCCAGCGCCGTCAGAGCAAAACGCACCTTGCCGGCGCGGAAGCTATCCACGGCCAGCTTCAGAATCTCGCTCAGAACCATGGTGCGGCGGGCGCTCAGCAGCGTCTGCTCAAAAGATCGATGGTGGGCGGGATCGTTCGTCGGCATATCTACAGATTACAGCTTACAGGGGAGGGCAGGGACTTGGGGACTGGGGATGAGGGAACAGCAGGCGATTGCCAATCGCGGCAGAGACAGACTGCTCTCCGCAAGGTCTGAATTCAACTGACCACTGTTCACTGACCACTGACCACTGACCACTATCAAAAAAACAACCCCGGCCAAAGCCAGGGCTGTTTTTGTTGGAAAGCTTGGCGGCAACTAGGCCTTGACCACGACGCGATCCACTTCCTTCAGACGGGCGGCCTTGCCGCGCAGTCCGCGAAGGTAGAAGAGCTTGGCGCGGCGCACCTTGTAGCTGCGCACCTTTTCAATCTTGTCGATGACCTTGGAGTTGAACGGGAAGATGCGCTCCACGCCTTGGCCAAAGCTCATCTTGCGCACGGTAAAGGTACCCTGCGGCCCTTTGTTGATCGCGATGACCAGGCCCTCAAAGGCCTGCAACCGCTCCTTGTCGCCTTCCTTGATCTTCACCTGGACGCGAACTTGATCGCCAGGCACAAATGCGGGAAGGTCGGTGCGCTTGAGCTTGTCTGCCAAGCGCTGCATTACGGGATGAATGGACATGGTCTTTTCCTGCTTTTGGACTCAGAACTTTTAGTTTACTACAGATGGGCGGAGTTGCGGCTGAACTGGCGGAACTTTATGATCTGAAACGTTTACAGATAATTCCCCGGCGTTCTGATAGACTTTTCTATAGTTGTGGCCGGAATTCTGGCAACTTGGATCGCAGCTTGATCATTGGAATCCGGTGGTTCCGATTCCGCTTGCTGGCTACGAAGAAACCTTTTACACCAAAGCCCATCTAATCAATGGGAAGTGTCTGCCGATCGGATTAGCTGAGGGGACCGTGAATAAGACAGTAAAAACAGATTTTCTTTTCGCCCAGCCTTCAATGGCATCCGGTGCTGCCCGTGTTTTCGATCTGTGGGGTCAGTTTAACGACTACAACCGCAGCGACTCCGCGAGCGAGGCCGATGCGAAAGCTATCGCCGCCGATTGGCTCGTCGTTGGGCAGGATATTTACAGCGCCATAGAGCAGCACGAATCGGAACTCAATCTTGCTTGAGGTTGTGTGAGCAAAAATAGCCGCAATAGTCCACCACCGTCCAGCACCGCGATCTCAACCGTCACACAGTCGGTACCGTTTACCGGGCCTCTGCCACATCCCGCGCTTCTCGCCAAATATAACGAAGTGATTCCAAATGGCGCGGAGCGCATCATGGCGATGGCTGAGAGGCAGAGTGCTCATCGCGAGGCTCTGGAAGCTTAAGTCGTGGCCGGGAATGTGGCGAGTCAGACGAGAGGTTCGCATTACGCTTTTATTATTTCTCTTGTTACCATCATTGGCGGGTTCGTATTGATTGGGATGGGCAAGAGCGTTATAGGTGTTTCCGCGGTGATTGGAAGCCTGGCTACATTGGCTGGAGTATTTATTTTTGCCAAGATAGAGCAGAAAAGGGAACGCGTGGAAAAACAAGATGCTCTCCTATCTCGACGGGATAGTTAGTTGTCGCATTAAAAATAGCCAATCAAATCAATTCTGCCGCGGATGCGCTATATTTTCCCTATGGATGAGAAACGCGAATTGCTGCGGCATACCGTGGCCACTCTGGCCTACCGGGCTAATCGGGCTTTGGAGGGCGCACCCGACCACTTTGCCGGATTTGCCGGCGCGGGACGCATGCCGGTGCAGATTCTGGCCCACATGGGCGACCTCTTCGACTGGGCGCTGAGCGCCGCCATGGGACAGGAGCGCTGGCACGCCACGCAGCCGCGCGCCTGGGCCGAGGAGAAGCAGCGCTTCTTCGAGTCGCTGCAAACCTTTGACGCTTTTCTGGCCACCGGCGGGCCGCTTCATGCCTCGGCCGAACAGTTGTTCCAGGGCCCGGTGGCCGACGCGCTGACCCATGTGGGCCAGTTGGCCATGCTGCGCCGCCTCAGCGGCAGCCCCACGCACGGAGAGAATTTTTACCTTGCCGAGATCAAGGCCGGCCAGGCAGGCTCGGAGCAGCCAGCGGCAGCCAGGCCCTTCAAGGCGCGCTGATAAGCTTCAAAATCAAGCACTATATCCTCGTTCACCGGCATTCCCACCCGTGAGGCTAAAAACTGTAGCACGAATTTGTAGTATCGGCCAAACCGCGGCATCGGCCAAACCGCAGCATCGGCCAAACTGTAGAATCCCGGACTGTAGCGCCGACCTCCTGGTCGGCTGTCGCGTGGACCTCCTGGTCCACGCTTGTCTCTCATCAGCGCATAACTTCACAGGATGCGAAAAAATTCAATCGCGGCTCCGTTTTGAAAGGGCACGACTTCAGTCGTGCCGCAATTGCCAACGCAGTTGGTTACTGAAACGCCAGCGGCTTCCACGCCCCGTTATCCTTGAGCGCCAGTTGAATCGGCCGCGGCGGGCCCAGCGGCGGCACGGTCACTTCCATCCACAACTCCTGACCGGGGTTGAGACGGCTGGGATCGGCGGCGTGCTCGGCAATATAAAAATCCACAGGCTCTTGCAGCCGCAGCGCGTCGCAGGCCGAGCCGGGCGCGGCCGAGACATACTCGCCCTTTGAGGTCAGATCGGCCTCGGGAATGCGGATCGCCACCAGCTTGTTGTTTTCCACCTTAAGCTTGGCGCGGAAGTACAACGGATCGCCCTGCCGCACGGTGTAGCCGGTCGATTTGGTGGTGCCGTCGGCGTTGCGCGGAAAGGTGGCGTGCAGCGCGCTGGGCAGCGTGCTCTGGCAGCCGTTTACGGTCAGTTGCAGGCTCAGGTAGCGGCCCCGCATCGGCAAGTTCGGATCGTAGGCGGCGGCGCGCGCCCAGACACGCGGGCAGGTCGAGCGCTGATAAAGGTACTTGGCCGCGATCGAGAGAACCAGCGCCAACTGAATTGCCAACAAAATGATGGAGGTTTTGCTGATTTTCATATGGCCTCCCCGCCTGAAACTTCCGCCTTATTCATCCCGGCCACAAGATTGCGTCGCATCTTCTCCAGCGCCCATCCGCCAGCCAGAAAGAGAACGCCCAGGCCGATCAGCCCCAGCGAGCGGTCGAGCTTGTCAAAGATGTCACTGTAGTAGAACCAGCCGACGGTAATGGCGAAGCCGACGATGCCCAGATTGACCAGCGCCTTGCTGGCCTGGCGCACTCCCCACCAGATAATGAAAACGCAGAAGGCCGCAACCAGCGCGTGCGCGGCCAGATTCGGTTCATTTCGTACGTAAGAGCCGTAATACTCGTGATCGGTCCAGACCCGCTGGCACCACGGCAGTGCTATCGAGAAGCAAATTGCCACGGCCACAGGAATCACAGCCTTCTTGAATTTAAAGAGCGCGAAGAGCAGCGGAACCACGGCAATGTCAACCCAGCCCCAGGTCTGGAGGCCGAGCGGCAGATAGGTCTTGTCCCCCCAAGAACGCCAGCCATCGAGCAGCAGGACGACGCCGACAAGCGCCTCGATGGCCGCAACGGCAAAGAGAATCCCCTGGAGTATCTTGCGCTTCGAGCCAATGAAAAACGTCAGGTAAAGAACCGCCCAGACAATCAGGAAGCGGCCAATATAGACCGCTTCGCCGATGTGGCCTTCGGCGTAATAGGAAAACTCGGAGAGTATCCAGGCCGGTACCAGCAGCAGCGCCAGCACCTGTTGCGCCTCGTCGCGCAGCAAGGCCCAGCCAGCCAGCGCGGCAATGGCCCACATCAGCACCGCCGCCGGCCAGTGCTCCTCGATGTTGAAGATCTGGCCCACCAGGGCGATGGCCGCGCCGGTCGAGAGCGTGCCCACCGCGTGCAGCGCCGTCGAAAGGCCGCCAAAGCGCGAACGCGCCCAGCCTCCGCCCAGGTGGAAGACGCTGACCATCGCCAGCACCACAATCAGCCGCGCCGCCGGCCCCATCTGATCCCAATGCGCTGAGACAAAGAGCGCCACTCCACAGGCCAGCAGAATTGCGCCCAGAATCAGCGCGACAATCCCCTGCCACCGCAAGCCGGAGGGTTTCTGCTGCGAATCTTCAAAAGCGCGAATGCGGCGCACAGCCTCCGCATCCAGGACGCCGGCCGATTGCCAGCGATTTACAAACGATTCAAAGTCTGCCATGGCTGTCGGCAACAAGTAGAACACATTGCGGCGCTTGTGCGGTAAAAATTGTGGGAGGCTTCAAGAAATGGCCAACTAAAGAGCTTCTGGACTCAGAATTGACATCGCCCCGCACAGGGGGCTTGCCAAAGCTATTAGAATTGATAGAATGTGGTCGAATTAGATTACCTCACGGGAGATTTCTCTGAAATGAAGACCTTTCAAAACCTTCTGCTTCGCCTCAACTCTTCTCGCCGCATTGCCGCCGTGCTGCTTGTCTTGGCGGCGCTTGCCACTGCCCGCTTTGGCCTCTGCGCCGCAATTCACGACGCGGCCCGCGCCGGCGATCTGGCCAAGGTCGAATCGCTGGTTCAGGCCGACCCCAATGCGGTTTCAAGCACCGACGAGAAGTTCGGACAGACGCCGCTGCACATTGCGGCCTTCAACAACCACAAGGGCATAGCGGAGTATCTGCTGGCCCACAAAGCGGATGTAAACGCCAAGTCCAAGAACGGATCGACGCCGCTGCACCTGGCCGCGGCCAAAGGCAACAAGGAAATCGTCGAGCTGCTGCTGGCCCACAACGCTGAGATCGATGCGGTGGACAATGAAGGCTGGTCGCCGCTGCACTCGGCCACTTATTGGAATCAAAAAGAGGTTGCGGACCTGCTGACCGCCAAGGGCGGCAAGGAGCTGCCCGCGCCCAAGCCGCCACCGCCGCCTCCGGCCCCTGCCGTGAAGGCAGCGCCCAAGCCAACCGGCACCGAGGGCGATTTTACCTCTTACGATGACAGCACCGTTTTGGACACCAAAACCAAGCTGATGTGGATGAGCCGCGACAATGGATCCCCGTTGAGCTGGCCCGATGCCAAGAGATTTGCGGCAAACGATAAGGAAGCGGGTTACACGGATTGGCGGCTGCCGACGCCGGCCGAAATCGCCGTGCTCTTTGACAAATCCAAGACCCGCAAAACCTATTGCGGGGCCGCGGTGGATGAATTGGGTGCTTCCGTCGATGAAATCCATCTGCCGGATAGCTTCCATCTCACTTGCATCCGGGTCTGGACCTCTCAGGAGCGCACCGACAAGCCGGGCTCGGTCACGGCCTTCGACTTCCACACCGGCACCGACACCGCGCGGCCTGGAACCAGGGAGTTTGTGGATATGGCGGCCCGGGTTATGGTGGTGCGCGACGCCAAAGACGTGAGCGAAGTCAAGGACGTGAAAGACGCAAAAGACGCCAAAGACGTGAAAGACGCCAAATAGCAAGAGGCTGTATGAGTAATAGAACGGCCGGAGCAGTTGACTCCGGCCGTTCCTCATTTTTAGTAAGTATCCTCCTGCAAAACCGGAGGCTTTATGGTTGGCCGTCCCTCAATGGGGCCTGTGTAGAAGCGCATAATGCCGGATGCCTTTCGTTGCCTGTAGCAGCCTCGTCGCCGGCAACCTCCTCGTCGCCCGCGCCGTAGGCGCAACGGTTATTAGCCCCGCGTTTCAACGCGGGGTGATTGGCCCCCACAATTCAGCCGGAGTCCCGTCGGGACGGTGCTCATGCTCTTGGTTCTCCTGACATCTTTGCCGGAAGAAACGAAATCGCTAACCGGGAACGCCTTCCGTAAATGTCAAACTTCGACTCTCGCCTCGGTAGAGCCGGAGGGGCTTTTAAAATAACGCGCGGACAAGGTCATTGACCGGTTCTCACATCTGCAACTAAAAGCGGCGATAAGAGGCATTCGTAGCATCCGGAATCGCGGTCCTGGAAAAGAACTATTTATTGCCGGCGACGATCCCGGTCCAGCAGGGTTCATCAACGAAGTGTCGAGCCTGAGCCTCTGCCAGTTCGTCGCAGCGTTCATTATCAGGGTGTCCTGAATGTCCTCTGACCCATTTGCCTGTGATCTTATGTTGATCGGCCAGCGTGTCTAGCTCCTTCCATAAGTCCGCATTCAACACAGGCTGTTCCTCTCCCTTCTTGGGCTTCCGCATCCATCCCCGCTTACGCCACCCGAACCGCCACGTTTCCAGGCCGTTGAGAAGATATTGGCTGTCGGATATGAGTGAGACCTCACACGGATCTTTGAGTGCTTTGAGGCCCTCAAGGGCGGCGGTTAATTCCATCCGATTGTTAGTCGTGTCTCTGGCGCCACCTGCGAATTCCTTCTTATGGTCCTTGTATCTGAGGATGCATGCCCAACCGCCTGGGCCCGGGTTTCCAACGCACGCCCCGTCAGTTATCAAAGTCACTTGCTTCATGTTTTGAGTATTTCATAGGAGATTTCCTATCCAAAGGCAGCACTTGGCGGGTGGCGCACTACCAGCCATGGCAGTTGGCTCCGGCCATTCTATCTCTGGTAGATGTAGCGACGCCTGCTTAAAGCACTAAGCCGTGAACTGAGAACTGTAAGCTGCCTCACGGATGCTGCTCAACAGCTAAATTGACAGCGCCTGCGTTGCCCGTAACAGCAGTGCCTAACATTACTGTAGCGACTCCGGGGATGGATGCGGGAGTAAATGTGACGCTTCCATCCAGCGCGGAGACGGCCGTCGCGGCCTGCGTCGCCAGCAGCGGAGATTGCGCGCACCGGCCATGCGGCGGGCATGGCGGAGCCCAGGCATAAAGCGCTTGGTAGAGCGTAACCGCGCCGCCGGCCATCGGGTTGCCGTCCATATCCAGAACCCGCAGCGTGATCTGGCTGGGCGTGCCGCTGACGGCCAGGCTCTGCGCCGTGCCGCTGATGGCTGCCAGGCTGGCGTACTCCGGACGCGCGCCAAAAGCTGAATAGGTAACGCACTGGCTGGTTCCGTTGAGACAGGCGCTGCTGGTGACGGTCTGGCCCTCGGTTAGCGGTCCCACGGTAAGAGCTTTGGCGGCGATGCCGCTGGCGCTGGTGGTGACGGCGGCGCTGCTGGCCATCGCTACGCCGCTGCCGGAACTCTTCCAGGCAACCGTCTGGCCGCTGGCGGGAAGGCCGTTGCTCAGCACCAGAGCCTGGGTCGTCCAGTTGATGCTGGCTCCGGCGGCTACGGAAAGCTTGGGGCTCAGCGCGGCCAGCGTCGGCGGCGTTCCGCCACAGAATTGCGCTTGCAGGCTGGAGCCATTGGTCAACCGTGCGGTGACAATCGACCAGGTATTATCAACCGCGGTGACGTTGATTGTGGCGCGGCCGTCGCCGGTAGTCTGCACGCTGCAAGCGGCCGCGCCGCAGGCCAGTTTCGCGGTCCCGCTGGTGACGGTGTAGACCACCGAGACGCCGCTTGCCGGGACCATATTCGACCCCAGCGCAATGACGGAGAAGGGAACTGGAACGCCGATCGGCACCGTGCTCATCGGCGCCGTAATCAGCGTAAGCGCGTCGCCGGTGCCCGAGTTGTAGCTGATGCCGCCAGTGATCACCGCCGATGCGTAGTAGATGGCCAGATCGTCCACTTCCACGTTGACCGAGCCGCTGACTCCTGTACCCGCCGCCGGGGCGATGGCGGTGATTTCGTTGGGCGAGATGCTGGTCACAATAGCCGCCTGGCCGCCTATTCTGACGGTATCTGTCAGGCGAAAGCCCATGCCGTGAATCACAATGGGGCCGCCCGATGCCGGCAAGCGCAGCGGCTGCACGGTGTCTGCGTAGAGAACAAGACCCTCGTAGGCGTAGTCGGGACGCCCGTCGCCGCGCTGGTCGGCAACACCCAGGCGAACCATGTCGTCGCCCGAAGACGCTACTTGCAGCCAGCTCTCGCCCGTGGCCATGCCGTTGAGCGCGTTGGCTGAGCCCACGGCGGTTGCGCCCACCGCGTCAAATGCATCCCAAATGCCCAGCGCCGGCATGGCTTTGCGGTTGGTGGGCGCGCCGGTCTCGTCCAGCGCCAGCGTGTAGACGGTAAAGCTGCGCCCGCCGCGGACTGGAAAGAGAAACCAGTCGGTCTGGCCCACCTGGCTCAGCCGGCCGCACCACTCGCCGCTCGCCGATAAAACCCGCGGCGTGGCCTGCGTGCCAATGGCGTCGTCGTAACCATCCTCAGCCGAGTTGGAGACATTGACGGTCAGCGTCTGCGCGCCGCCAGCAGCCAGCGCAGGCACCGTGATCGCGGCCAAGGTTCCTGAAGGCGCAGGCGAGCCATCCAGATAAGCGCCAATCGCCGAGGCCTGCATGTACTGCGGTTGGACCGCCTCAAAGGTCACTTGATAGCTGGCCGAAGTGACTCCCGCCGGCAGCGGCAATCCGCTCAAATCGAAGTAGCCCTGCATCGCGGCTGCATTCGATCCCCACATGGTCAGCGGATTGCCATTCTCGTCGTTGTAGCCGGTCACCGGGTTGCCGTGGTTGCCGTTGAAGTAGACGCCGGAGACAACGCTTGCCGTATCGGCATAAAGCACGCTGCCGCCGGCGGTAAGCGGCCGCGCCACCACGTTGACGCCCTGCATTCCGTCGCCGTTTCTGAAAGTAATTGTCCCTTGAATGGTGACGGTATTCGCCGCCGTGATCTTCTTGCCGGGAAAGCTGGCCACGTTGGCGGCGGTGATCGGATAAAGGCGATTGATCGAGGCGATGTCGTCCCAGTGAAGTATGGTGGGCACCGGAATGCACACGCCGCCGCCGGAGCCGCAGAGGCCGCTTTGCGGCTGCATCACCCCCCAGGCCTGCAAGGCGCTGGGCTGGCCGCTGGTCACCGCGCCAGGATTGACCTGCGAGTAATCCAGGCCCAGCAGCCGGCCAAAGGCGCGCTCCAATTGAAAGCTCATCATTGAGAGCCGATTGGCGCTGCTGGCGCAAAGGCCGTTCAGCACGATAATGCCGTGCGCAAAGGTGGCGTTGGGGTTCACATTGTCCAGCCACTCAAAGACCCCGTTGTTCTGGCAGGCGATGGGCTGGCTGGCACCCGCGCCAAAGATGGCGTTGATAACCGAGCCGTCGGCGTCAAAGATTATGCCTACCGGAAAGCCGATCGCCTGCGGAGTTACGTCGGCCGGCTCGATAATCACGCCAAGCTGGTTGGTCTGCTCGTTGGTCACCGTGAATCCCGTGCCGCCAATCTGGATATTCGCGCCGCTTACGTCCTCATTCAGCAATCCCATGTCGGTGAGCGTGACGCCCGCAGTTGGCACCGCGCTCCACAGTGCCGCCGCCGCATCCACCATCGCCTTGGCCTGCTTGTTGGTGACCGTGGCGTTCAGCGGCCCCTGATCCACGTAATAATTCAGTTGCCCATTGGCCCAGCGCACCGGCTGCCCCACCACGCCCGCATCGAAGTAGCTGACCCCGGCCACATACTTGGGCCCGGCGGCTGTGGCCGTCGCGGCAAAAGAAAGAACCAGGGCAAGCAAGTGGGCGGTGAGTGTTGGGCGGCGGAAGAAAGACATGAGGCACGCTCCCTGGGCGGTGCCGGCGCGTCTTAGAGCCTTCTAAACAGACATTGAGAAGATTCCAAGACGGCCACAGTTTCTTCATCGGCTTGGGTGCCTTGGACTAGAAAGCTTTAAGTAACAAGGAACTCTAATGAGAAATGTCAAATTGAGTGGTGCGAATCGGGACAGTTGCGGAGAATGTGCCGCTGGTGCCATGTATGCTCCCTCAGAATCTCTTCAATTATTGCCTTGCTTGAAGAAATATAGCCTAGCTTGAAAGAATATAGCCTAGCTTGAAGGAATGTTGTCTAGCTTGAAGGAAAATAGCCTAGCTTGAAGGAATGTTGTCTAGCTTGAAGGAAAATTGTCTAGCTTGAAGGAAAATTGTCTAGCTTGAAGGAATATAGCCTAGCTTGAAAGAATATAGCCTAGCTTGAAGGAATATAGCCTAGCTTGAGGGAATATAGCCTAGCTTGAAGGAAACGGCTTTCAGCTTCGTCGCCCGCGCCGTAGGCGCACCGGTTATTAGCCCCGCGTTTCAACGCGGGGTTGGCGCAACCAACAATTTCCCCGGAGTCCCGTAGGGACGGCGCTCATGCTCTTCGTTCTCCTGACATCTTTTGCCGGATGAAACCAAATTGCAAATCGGGAGCGACTTCCATAAGTCGCCCCGGCAGAGCCGGGTTTTCCCTTTTAGAATAATGACCAGGCTTTACAGGCTGCGGAAAAACTCATCGTGCGCAAATTCCCAAAGGCTTTGTAACCAGGGCACGACTTTATTCGGGCCGATAAAGCCAATCATATCAACGTTGGGCTATAGCCCCTGCTACGCTCAATCGAGATTGCAACCCCCGAACAGACCATTTTCCGCAACCTGTTCGGCCCCTGCGGGATGTTATTCATGACTTTCCCCCGTTTCAGGCCTTTTCCCGCAGCCTGTGAACACCGTCCCCTTCAATGCTGATCGTCGCCGCTAGGACTCTCATATCTCCGGATAAAAATCAAAAAATGCATCCAAACTGCGCTTGAGCTGGACTTCAATCTCCTCGCGCGAGCCCTCGATCAGATGCATCGTCACGTGGGCCTGGTGGCCGTTGGCCAGCTCCAGCGTTGCGTCCTTGATTGCGGTGACCTCGCCCTCGGGAAGCAGGCGCAGGCCGTAGACTAGAGTCAAATTCGCCATGAACTTCATCTTAATGAGTGCGGCTGGCTCTGGCAGGGCCCTTGACCGCGGAAAGCGATTAAAATCGCCACAGGAACCCTTATGACAGAGATTCGCGATACGGTTATTCTTGGCTCCGGCTGTGCCGGACTCACTGCGGCCATCTACACGGCACGTGCCGGCCTCAAGCCGCTGCTGCTCGAGGGCCACGAGCCTGGCGGTCAGCTCTCCATGACCACGCTCGTCGAGAACTTTCCCGGCTGGCCGGATGGCATTCAGGGCCCCGAGCTGATTGAGAACATGAAAAAGCAGGCGGCGCGCTTTGGCGCTGAGTTTCAGTCGGCTCACCTGAACAAAATCGACCTCGGCGAGCAGCCTTTTCGCTTGCAGACCTCGGCCGGTGAGATTCTGACCCGCACGCTGATTGTGGCCAGTGGCGCCAGCGCGCGCTGGCTGGGCCTCGCCAGTGAGCAGGCGCTGATCGGCCACGGCGTCTCCAGTTGCGCCACTTGCGACGGCTTTTTCTTCCGCGGCCGCGAGATCGCCGTCGTGGGCGGCGGCGACTCGGCCATGGAAGAAGCGCTCTTTCTCACCCGCTTTGCCACCAAGGTCACGCTGCTGCATCGCCGCGAAGTCTTCCGCGCATCGAAGATCATGCTCGACCGCGTCAAGGCCCATCCGCAGATTGTGCTGCGCCCCAACACGATTATCGAAGAGGTGCTGGGCGTCAGCGAGAAGGAAGTCTGCGGCGTGCGCCTGCGCGATGCGGTGACCGGCGAGGTGACGACGCTGCCCATCAGCGGCCTCTTTCTCGGCATCGGCCATGAGCCCAATGCGAAGTTCTTTGCCGGCCAGATCGATCTCGACAACGACGGCTACATCAAGACCAAAGACAATGTGCTGACGACGCTGAATGGCGCCGTCGTGCCCGGCGTCTTTGCCTGCGGCGATGTCCAGGACCGCCGCTACCGGCAGGCCATCACCGCGGCTGGCTCAGGCTGCATGGCCGCGCTAGAGGCAGAGAAGTTTCTCGAAGAACACGAACTGTAAGTGGACTCACGGAAAACTGAGATCCGTGAAAAGAAGCTGGGTACCCCATCCTCGCCGCGTTCTTGTTTTTGCGGCTAGGGTGGGATTACTCAAACCTGAATCTGTTCGTCCATAGCCGCCGGGTGCCCCAGGTCTCGCTTTTAAGACCTTGGAAACCACCATGCCGGCAATAGCCTCGCCGCCCGCGCCGTAGGCGCTGTGATTATTAGCCCCGCGTTTCAACGCGGGGTTGGCTACACCTACAATTCCCCCGGAGTCCCGTCGGGACGGTGCCCATGCGCTGGTTTTCCCTTTTATAATAAATTTCTCTACCACGTGTGAAAGACAAAAAACGCCGCTGCAACCAGGCACACGCCAGCGGCGGCATGGTTCCAGCGCAGATGCTCGCCAAAGTAGAGGAGCGCAAAGACGGCAAAGACCGTCAGCGTAATGATCTCTTGCATCACCTTGAGTTGCACGGGACTGAAGCGCGCCGCGCCAATGCGGTTGGCCGGCACCTGCAGTAGGTATTCGAAGAAGGCGATGCCCCAACTGACCAGGATCACCTTCCACAGCGCCTCATTGCGAAACTTGAGGTGCCCGTACCAGGCAAAGGTCATGAAGATGTTGGAGAAGGTAAGCAGAATGACGGTCCACATAATCCCATTGGATGCGAGCGAGTTGGGCAGGATTCGGGCGGGAGCGAAATGACCTCCTTTGCTGAAAATCTGGAGAGCGTGGAAGAGGCGATTGCCGCGGCCTGCCTTCATGCCAACCGTCCGCGCCGCGAGGTCGAGTTGATGGCCGTCTCCAAGACCTATCCGGCCTCCGCAATGGCCGAGGCCGCCTCGCTGGGCCTTGTGCTCTTCGGCGAAAACCGCGTACAGGAATTTGCAGGTAAAGCGCCGGATCTCGCCCCACTGCGCCAACGCGCCGCCCCGCCTGTCCGCGTGCATCTCATCGGCCATCTACAATCGAACAAAGCGCAGCGCGCAGTGGAAATCTTTGACGGCATCGATTCGCTGGACTCCCTCAAACTGGCCCAGCGCCTGAATGATGCGGCAGGCAAATGCGGCAAACGCCTGCCGGTTCTGATTGAACTCAAGCTCAGCTCCGAAGAGACCAAGACCGGCCTTGCGCCCGCGTCACCCGAAGCCGCCGAACTGCTGGAACGCCTGCCGGATCTCGCAAATCTGTACCTGAGCGGGCTGATGACAATTGCGCCCTTCGATGTCCCCGAGGCCGAGACGCGCGCCTGCTTCCGTGGCCTGCGCCAGTGGCGCGAGCGCTGGGCGGCGGCGCATTCAAACCTGGATTTTGGCGTGCTCTCAATGGGCATGAGCGACGACTTCCCAATCGCCATTGCCGAGGGCGCAACGCGCATCCGCATCGGCACGGCGCTCTTCGGCGCGCGCAGCAAAATCCCGACTCCTGAAAAGTAGCGCCAAAATTGGAGGGTACGAGCGCGGTATTGAAGTTTACAGGCGCAGTATTGAATGGTACGGGTGAACTATTGAATAGTACTGGCACAGTCTTGAAGGGTTCGGGCACAGTATTGAAGGGTACGGGCTTCAGCCCGTACATGAATGCAGCAGAACTATTTGGGCTTTAGCCCCCGAGGGCGCCTCTGATAAATCCAGCAAATTCCGCATCGATTTTCATGCTGCGCTCGTCCACATGCGGCGTTACCCTGGCCGTCCGAGCCCAGCCCGGCGCCAAGCGGACCGCCATCACCGGCGTCTACGGCGAAGGTCCGTCGGCGCAACTTAAGATCGCCGTTCATGCGCCGCCGCTTGAAGGCCGGGCCAACGCGGCTCTTATCGCATTTCTCGCCGAAAGCTTCTCGATTCCCAAAAACGCCATCGAGTTGACGACGGGCGAATTGTCGCGCGGCAAGGTCTTTTTGCTGCGCGGCGTGACCCTGGCGCAGGCCGCAACCAAGCTCGCCGCATGGATCGCCGAGGCTTGATTGTTGTCACTATGCGGTACTTCGCCCCGGCTTGTGACCTTTGGCACAGTCGCATTCGCCGCCGGGGCCGACAATTAAAGGGTAGGCTTCGCAGGGCATCCACCGCGCGGGCCGGGAGAAGATTCACATGAGCGATCTAGCAACCTTGGCCGAGGCCGTTGCCGTTGACCCTTTAGTCGGCCATCCGCCCGATTACCACGTCTTTCACAAATTCCTGGCGCGCTGCAAGGATCTGCCGGCCATTACTACTGCCGTCGTCTGGCCGCTCAGCGGCGTGGCGCTCAAGGGCGCTGTCGAGGCTGCCATTGAAGGGCTCATTCTGCCCACGCTGATCGGCGACGAGGCCGAGATGAAAGCGCTGGCCGCCAAGATCGGCGTGGACATCAGCCCCTACCCGATTCTTCAGGCCGACACCGAGCGCAAGGCCGCCGAACTGGGCGTGGCCCTATGCCGCACCGACAAGGCGCAGGCCATGATGAAGGGCAGCCTGCACACCGACGAGTTGATGAAGGTGGCGATGAAGTCCGAAACCGGCCTGCGCACCAGCCGCCGCATCAGCCATGTTTTCGTGATGGACACGCCGGCCTACGCGCGCACGCTGCTCATCACCGACGCGGCCATCAACATCGAGCCCGAGCTTGAAGACAAAATTCACATCGTGCAGAACGCCATCGATCTGGCTCATGCGCTGGGCATTCCCGAACCCAAGGTTGCGCTGCTCTCGGCCGTTGAAACAGTGAATCCCAAGATCAAATCCACGCTGGATGCCGCGGCGCTCTGCAAGATGGCCGATCGCGGTCAGATTACCGGCGGCATTCTCGACGGCCCTCTGGCCTTCGATACCGCGGTCAGCGTCAAGGCCGCCAAGATCAAGGGCCTGGTCTCGCCGGTCACCGGCCTGGCAGACATTCTGGTGGTTCCGGATCTCGAGAGCGGCAACATGCTGGCCAAGCAGCTCGAGTACCTGGGCGGCGCGCAGTTGGCGGGCATCGTTCTGGGTGCGCGGGTGCCGACAATCCTCACCAGCCGTGCCGATTCAGCCGAGACGCGGCTCACCAGTTGCGCCGTGGCAGTGCTCTTGCACTATGCCAGCCATCCGCTGGAAGCGGCCTGAGTTTCAACAAGATAGAATATTTTTCATGGGCGGCCACTCTCTTTTTAGAGCGTGACCGCCTTTTTTTGCCGCGTATTTGCGAATTCTGTGGAAAACCATCCAACTCAAGAAAATATCTGTGGAAAAAGACAATCTCTCAGGTTAGACTCGTGGGGCATTCTCTTTGGGTTTCAAAAAGGATCTTAAAGATCGCCGAACGTTGATCCGATATATGAGACGTGCGGGCCCTCAAGGAAAGCTGCGTCTTCCCATTTGTTGAAGTCGAGGATCGCGGCATCGGGAAAGGTTGAGATGGGCAACCCGGCTGAAGCGAACCTATCGGCCTTGATCGAGAGTACCGACGACCTGATCTGGTCGGTCGATCTCGCTGGCCGTCTGGTCGCCTTCAATCGCGCCTTTCAGCAGAACATCCTGAACAACTTCGGCCGCGAGATTCGCCCAGGATTGGCAATGGACGACTTCCTGCCTCCGGAACGCGCCGCGTCGTGGCCGCCGTTATACCAGCGCGCGCGTCAGCAAGGCCCCTTCCGTATCGAGTTCGTGATAGTCGATGGCCGCACCCTCGAGATGGCCTTCAATCCCATTGTTGCAGACAGCATCGTCATCGGCGTCTCGGTCTTTGGCAAGGACATCACCAAGCGCAAGCGCGCCGAGGAGGCTTTGCGCGAGAGCGGAGACTTCCTCACCGAGGCCCAGCGGATCGGCAATCTCGGCTGCTATCTGCTGGACTTTTCCGACGGAAAGTGGAGGAGTTCGCCGCAGTTGGACGCGCTCTTCGGCATCGATGAAGATTATTCGCGCACCGTGGAGGGGTGGCTGAAGCTGGTTCACCCCGATGAGCGCGCCCAGATGGATGCCTACTTTGCGCAAGAGGTGGTGGAGCAGAAAAAGGACTTCGACCGCGAGTACCGCATTCTTCGCCACAGCGATGGCGCCGAGCGCTGGGTGCACGGCATGGGCCGGCTGGAGTACGACGCCGGCGGCAAACCCCGCAAGATGCGCGGAACCATCCGAGACATTACCGAACACAAGCAGGCCGAGATCGCAATTGCCGAAAGCGAAAGGCTCTTCCGCGCCATCAGCGGAACCTCCCCGCTGGCGATGGCCTTGCTCATAGGCATTGACGGAAAGATCGAATATGTCAATCCTACCTTTATCAGGCTCTTCGGTTATTCGCTGGATGAGATCCCGACCGTGGCCGAATGGTGGCCGCTTGCCTACCCTGACCCGGACTACAGCGAATGGGTGCAGTCAAGATGGCGGGACTTGGCCGCAAAGGCATTTCAAACCAGCCGCGCCGTCGAGCCGATCGAACTCACGGTGGCCTGCAAGGATGGCTCGAAGAAGATCGTCGAATGGGGCGTGGTCAGCCTGGGCACCCGCAGCCTGGCCTACGGGCTGGACATCACCGAACGCAAGGCCGTGGACGAAAAGCTTCTGCAAAGCATGGCGCAGCTTCAGCTCTTTGTCGAGCACGCGCCCGTCTCTCTGGCCATGTTCGACCGCGAAATGTGCTACCTGATGGCTAGCCGCCGCTGGAAGACCGACTACGGGCTCGGCGACCGCGACCTGCAAGGCCTCTCGCACTATGATGTCTTCCCGGAGATTCCCGAGCGCTGGAAAGAGGACCATCGCCGCGCGCTGGCCGGTGAATCCTTGAGCGCCGAGGAGGATCGTTTCCCCCGCGCGGATGGCTCCGAGCAGTGGTTGCGATGGATCTTGCGCCCCTGGTATGAATCCAGCGGCGCAATCGGCGGAATCGTCATCTTCACCGAAGAGATTACCGAACGCAAGCAAGCCGAGGCGGCGCGCCGCGAAAGCGAGGAGCGCTACCACACCGTCTTCCAGACCAGCGCCGACGGCATTGCCCTCAGCCAAATGAGCGATGGAAGGTACATCGACGTGAACAAGGCCTTTCTCCGCATCATGGGCTGCGAGCGCGAGGATGTTATCGGCAAAACCTCGCTGGAATTGAAAATCTGGGTCCAGCCGGAAGATCGACAGAAGATGGTCTCGGTGCTGAACGAGTGTGCTGAGTTCCGCGACATGGAGATCCAGTACTACAAAAAGTCCGGCGAAATGGTCTGGGTGCAGATTTCGGCCTCGGCCATTGAGATCGAGGGCCGCTCCTGCATCCTCAGCGTCGTCCGCGATGTGACCGCCGCCAAGGCTGCCGAGGAGCGTCTGGCCGCCGCCGATAGCGCACTGCGCCTCAGCGAGCAGCGCTACCGAACCGCCTTCCAGACCAGCCTGGACGCCATCAATATCAATCGCTTCAGCGATGGAAAATATATCGATGTCAACGAGGCGTTCCTTCATATCACCGGCTACACCCGCGACCAGGTCATCGGGCGCACTTCCATCGAGATGGGCATCTGGGCCAACGCCCGAGACCGGCTGACGATGACCGAGATGGTCAGTCAAAGTTCTGTCTGCCGCGGCCTTGAAGTCCAGTTCCGCAAAAAGGACGGAAAGCTCTTCTGGGGACAGTTGTCGGCCTCGGTGATGGAGGTGGACGGCGAGCCCTGCATCCTCTCGGTTACCAGGGATCTGACCGAGGCCAAGGCCGCGCAGGATGAGATCAGAAGCCTGGCTTTCTATGATCCGTTGACCGGTCTGCCCAACCGCAGGATGCTGCTCGAGCGGTTGCACAATTCACTGGCCTCGGCCGGTAGCGGCCGTCCCTTGCAGGCGCTGCTGTTGATCGACCTGGACAACTTCAAGGTACTCAACGATACCCTGGGCCATCGCACCAGCGATCTGCTGCTGAAGGAAGTAGGCCAGCGCATCTCCGCCTGCACTCGGGAACCGGAGACCGTGGCCCGCCTGGGAGGCGATGAGTTTGTCGTGATGATCGAGGAGTTGAGCGCTGTTGCCGAAGAGGCCGCCGCGCAGGCCAGAAACGCCGCGGAAAGAATTCTGGCCTCGGTTGGCGAGCCGTATCAGGTTGGTGAGCGGGAATCGCTCTCGACGGCCAGCATCGGCATCGCGGTCTTCGGCGATCGCGAAAGCCGCACTGAAGACATCCTGCAGCAGGCCGAAATTGCGCTGCATCTGGCCAAAGCCGACGGCCGCAATTCCATCCGCTTCTTCTCGCCCGCCCTGCAGGTGGCCACCAATGCCCGCGCCACGCTCGAGGGCGATCTCCGCGCCGGGATCAAGAGCGAGCAGTTCCTGCTCTACTACCAGCCTCAGGTGGATCGCGGCCGCCTGACCGGTTGCGAGGCCCTCATCCGCTGGCAGCACCCCACCCGCGGCCTCGTCGCGCCCAACGATTTCATTTCCCTCGCCGAGGAATCCCGCCTCATTCTCCCGCTCGGCGATTGGGTGCTCCAGACCGCCTGCAAGCAGATTGCCGCGTGGGCGCAACGCGAGGAGACAGCTCACCTCACCGTTGCCGTCAATATCAGCGCTCTGCAATTCCGCCAGCCGGAGTTCGTTCATCACGTTCTCTCGGCGCTCCAGCGCACCGGCGCCAACGCAAAAAGCCTCAAACTCGAGCTGACTGAAAGCCTGCTCGTAGACAACTTCGAGGATGTCATCGCCAAGATGGCCGAGCTCAAGTCGCATGGCTTGAGCTTTTCGCTCGACGACTTCGGCACCGGATACTCGTCGCTGGCTTACCTGAAGCGGCTGCCCTTGGATCAGCTCAAGATCGACCGCACCTTCGTGCGCGACATGATGGTGGACCTGACCAGCGGAGCCATTGCCCAGACCATCATCGCCCTGGGCCGCGCCATGGATCTCTCCGTTGTGGCCGAAGGCGTGGAGACTGAAGAGCAGCGCGGCTTTCTGGCCGGCCTCGGCTGCCATTGCTTCCAGGGATATTTAATCAGCCGCCCCGTGCCGCTCGATGAATTCGAGCGCCTGGTAGAGAGCTTCAATTGAAGTCGCGTAAAACTCGGTTCGGAGGGAGACGGGGGTTTTAACCCCCGCGTAAACCGGCAGAAACCATGCGGGCTTTACAGGCCGCGGAAAAACTCAATTGGATGAAGGGTACGGGCTTTACAGGCGCGTAAAAACTCTTCAGAAGGCAATTCCCAATGGCATTGTAATCAGGGCACGACTTCAGTCGGGCCGATAAAGCCAATCATATCAACGTCGGGCTTTAGCCCCTGCTACGCTCAATCGTGATTGCTACCCCCGAATAGCCCTTTTTCCGCAGCCTCTTTAGCCCCGGAGCGAATGCAGCCGCCTCTACCGCAGTCCAACCGTCTGAAAAGGCAATCCCGTAACCGGCCAATGCGCGGGCTGCGCATCCACATTCGGCGCAATCGAAACGCCCTGGGCCGATGCCGCCGCGACCGACACATTCCAGCCATCGACCACCACCAGCGCCTCCTCGCCGTTGAAGGCGCTGGTGTCGGCCTCAATGGTTACAGTGCGGCTTTCATTGGGCAGCAGTGAGATGTAGTTGTCACTGGGATAAGCCGGCAGTACGCGGTCGCCTGTAGCCTTGCGGCGCAGTTGCAGATGCGCCATCAGAGCCACGCTTGCAGTCGAGTTGTGCAGCGTCACCGTGATCAGGCGCTTGCCATCGGCATCCTTGCTTGCGACCTGCGCGTCCAGCGTGACCATGGGCAGCGTGTCAAGATCGGTGAGCAGATCCGGATACCCCGGCTCGCCAAGCCAATAAAAATTCGATGAAATCAGCTTGTCCTGCGCGTCGTCCAATTCCAGCTTGAGAAAATGCGTCCCGGCAAGCCCGGGCGGAAAGTTGACCGCGCCCAGCGTGGCGGCTGAAGACGGCTCCGCGCTCACATTTACGTCATAGCGCGACGCTAGCCTTCCGTCCAAACTGTAGTTGGCGACGTGCGCCACGGCCCCGGCAATCGCCGTCGGCAGATTGTTGATCACCTGCAAGTTGCCATTGGATTCATTGAATTGAATATGCACCATCTCGCCGGCGCTTTTCACGGCAAAGAGCGCTGAATCGGGCTCCAGATCGTAGTGGTAGAGCTGCCACACAAAGCTGGGCTGCGCGGGGTGGCTCATCCAGGTAATGATGGCCGTCGTTGGATGAAACATCTGCGCATTGCGGCCCTCATACATGGCGCGGAAGCTCTCGTAGTCCATTAGCTGCGCCTTGCGCACAAAGTCGGCCAGGTTGGCGATCTTGCCGTAGCGGGCGGCCAGCACGCCGGGGTAGGCGTTGCCGCGCTGGGCGCCTTTGGCAAAGTCGTGTTCGGCCCAATCGTCGTTGATCGTCTCCCAATCCTTCCGCGGCATCATGCCGTGAACCGATTCCAGCGTGGGCACCGAGACGCTGCCTGTCTCGGTCTTGAAAAAATCGTCGGTCACTTCGTAGTACTCGCGCGGCGTGCGCCAAAAATACGGGCCATGTGAGCGGACCCCGGCGCCATCGGTCGAGCTGGGTTGGTAGCGGCGCGTCGGCTCCAGCTCGGCCATCAGCTTGCGCAGTTCCGCGTCAATCTCCTTGGGCGGAAAGCCCTCGTTGCGCGCGCACCAGACAGCCACCGAGGGATGATTGCGGAAGCGCAGAATCTTCTCGCGCACGTTGGCAATGTAAGTGTCGATGTCGGTGGGATTGGGGCCATCGGCGGGATTGGGCTGGAAAAACTCATCCCACAGCAGAATGCCGTATTTGTCGCAGAGTTCGTAGAAATCCTCGCCAGTGCTCTGCCCCACCCAATTGCGAATCAGATTCAGATTGGCCAGCGCATGCATACGGATTTCCGCCTCCAGACGCTCGCGCGGAATCCGCTTCAAAGCTTCATCCAGCCCCCAGTTGCCGCCGCGGATAAAAATCGGTACGCCGTTGACGGAGATGGTGAGGTTGTCGGTTCCCGGAACGCTGTAGCTGATCTTGCGCACGCCAAAGCTCGCGTCCTGAGAGTCGGAGACCTTACCCTCCAGCGCAAAACTCAGATGCAGCTTGTAGAGATTCTGCGCGCCGTAGCCATTCGGCCACCACAGGCGCGGGTTCAGCAGATGCAGCGCGGGCGTGGTCTTGGAATCGAAGGCGACAATCTGCCTGCTGTGCGGAGCCAGTTCGACCGCGCGCTCGAAGCGGATCCCTTCAATGCTTCCCGCGAGAATTCCCTTGACCGGCTTTTCGCTGACATTCTCCACCGTCGCCTGCACCCCGATCTCGGTCGAGTCGGTGCGCGGCAGCGGCAGGTCGGTCGTGACCAGCGGATCTTTGACCACGACCGGTCCCGTAGCCGAGAGAAAGACCTTCTGCCAGATGCCGGTGTCGCGGTCGCGGATGGCGGGAATCCAATCCCATCCAATCGTCGAGAGAAACGTTGGCCCGTCGATGGCGGTAAGCCCGCCGTTCCTGCCCGTGCCGTCGCGCAGCGTGTGCTCATGCGGGTCGCCGGGATGCGGCTGCGGAGAAACCAGCACCGCCACCACGGCCTCCTTGCCGGGCTGTACGTTGGCCGTGATGTCAAAGATGCCGCGCATGAAGGCTCCGCGCGTGGTGCCCACCTGTACGCCATTCACCCACACGGCGGAGGAATAATTGATCCCCTCGAAGTTCAGCCAGATGCGCTCACCGGCGTAGGAAGCGGGTATTTCGACCGTCGTTCTGTACCAATAAGATGTCCGCGCCAAGCTCTCGGGAATCGTCTCCGGCCGGTTATTCTCGCCGTAAAGAGGCTCGGGATAGACATGGTTGTTCACCAGCGTCGTCAGCACCGTGCCGGGAACCGTAGCCGTATACCATCCCGCCGTATTGAAGCCGGCTGCTGCAACCTCCGCGCCCGCCTGCGGCGCTTTGGCCACGTCCTGCAACTGCCAGCCCGAGGCTAAAGTGACAGGCCGCGGCTGTGCTGGTTGCGCTGGCGCGGCAATCGACCAGCCCAGAAGGCCAACGAGCAACGATGCGATGAAAGACCGGCTGCTTTTGATTTGCAAGGATTGGTTCCTCGGGGCTTTTCTAAGCCAAGACGCAATTTTTTCTGCCCGACAAATGGATTATATCGGCTCGTGCTTTGTCCCCAATTGCGGAATCAATCCCTCAAATCCGGGATTGAGTGTACTGAGTCTAATGTTCGTAAAATAAGTATCCTCCGGCAAAGCCGGAGGCTTTATGGTTGGTGGCCCCTCAAAGGGACCTGAATAGAGGCGCTCCGTGCCGGCTGTCTTTCGTTGCCTGAAGCAGTTTCGTTGCCCGCGCCGTAGGCGCAACGGTTATTAGCCCCGCGTTTCAACGCGGGGTTGGCTAAACCTTCGATTCCCCCCGGAGTCCCGTCGGGACGGTGCTCATAAATAGAGGCGCTCCGTGTCGGCTGTCTTTCGTCGCCTGAAGCAGTTTCGTTGCCCGCGCCGTAGGCGCAATGGTTATTAGCCCCGCGTTTCAACGCGGGGTTGGCTAAACCTTCGATTCCCCCCGGAGTCCCGTCGGGACGGTGCTCATAAATAGAGGCGCTCCGTGCCGGCTGTCTTTCGTTGCCTGAAGCAGTTTCGTTGCCCGCGCCGTAGGCGCAATGGTTATTAGCCCCGCGTTTCAACGCGGGGTTGGCTAAACCTTCGATTCCCCCCGGAGTCCCGTCGGGACGGTGCTCATAAATAGAGGCGCTCCGTGCCGGCTGTCTTTCGTTGCCTGAAGCAGTTTCGTTGCCCGCGCCGTAGGCGCAATGGTTATTAGCCCCGCGTTTCAACGCGGGGTTGGCTAAACCTGCGATTCCCCCCGGAGTCCCGTCGGGACGGTGCTCATAAATAGAGGCGCTCCGTGTCGGCTGTCTTTCGTCGCCTGAAGCAGTTTCGTTGCCCGCGCCGTAGGCGCAACGGTTATTAGCCCCGCGTTTCAACGCGGGGTTGGCTAAACCTGCGATTCCCCCCGGAGTCCCGTCGGGACGGTGCTCATATTCTACGTTTTCCTGATATTTTTGTCGGAAGAAACGAAATCGTAAACCGCGAGCTACTTCCATAAACGTCAAACTTCGACTGTCGCCCCTGCAAAGCCGGGGGTTTTCCCTTTTACAATAAATGAACTGTCATCCTGAGCGACCGTAGCGAAGCGAAGGGAGTCGAAGAACCTGCGGTTGCTTTTCGTTATTGATCGATGGAGTTCAGACTCAGGCCACCAGGAAAGCGGAATCCTCATGCGAGCGAAAAGCGAGCGTCTGCCTCACCGCGGGTGACTGGGTGGGATACCACAAATCTTCTGCGAGCGAAAAGCGAGCGTCTGCCTCACCGCGGGTGACTGGGTGGGATACCACA